>NZ_KV817575.1:0-56568 GCF_001814685.1 Prevotella sp. HMSC077E09
GAGACTGTCGCATTTACTAATTTAAACTGCATATTCTGAGCACACCAAATAGAAATCGAAGCTGATAAAAATTCATGTTTTATTCTGTTTTCTGTCTCGTTATCTTCTCATTCTTAGCTTCTTTACATGCGTTTTGCCTCATATCAGCTTCCCATTTGCATCAAGTCACCGTGCATTCTGCATCAGAATAAACGGTAATATGACGCAAGTTACAGGCTGTTTTGACGCTAATTGCAAAATAATCTGACTGGAAAAATGCCTTTTCTCCATTCATTTCGCGTAACACTTTGACAACCAACAACTTATCAATAAGGCTGAAAACTCACGTATTTTCGACCGCAACGCTTTCGTTTTTCAGCACGCCCCTTCCTGTGAAAGCATTTGTAAAAGAATTTAATAGATACCCACCCCCAACCCCTCCCCAAGGGAGGGGAGTGCTTACTTGCGTAACCTCCCCCGGCCTCTCCCAAGGAGGGGAGTGCTAACTTGCGTAACCTCCCCCGGCCCCTCCTAAGGAGGGGAGTGCTTACTTGCGTAACCTCCCCCTACCCCTCCCAAGGAGGGGAGAGCTAACTTGCGTAACCTCCCCCGACCCCTCCCAAGGAGGGGGGAGCTAACTTGCGTAACCTCCCCTGCCCCTCCCAAGGAGGGGAGTGCTAACTTGCAGAGCCTCCCCCAGCCCCTCCCAAGGAGAGGAGAGCTAACTTGCGTAACCTCCCACTGCCCCTCCCAAGGAGGGGAGAGCCTATTTGCGGGGAAGTAGGTAGGTATTCACATTATAATTATGCATTATGAATTGTGCATTATGAATTAAAACAATTCAACATTAGCCCCGTTCTGTGGCTTTTTAAGCCACAGCAACTATCCTTTTGCATTCTTTTTCCAATTCGAAAGCATAAAATTCAATTATTTTATGTAAGTTTGCAAGATATAAAAACGAACATCGCTATGCATGAAAGTGATTCTATTGTGATAATTCCTACTTACAATGAGAAGGAGAATATCGAGAAGATTATACGTGCCGTTTTCGGCCTGGAAAAGTGTTTTCACATCCTCGTTATTGATGATGGAAGTCCTGACGGCACCGCATCTATCGTGCATCGACTGATAGAAAGCGAGTTCGATAACCGTCTTTTTATCATTGAGCGCAAGGGAAAATTAGGACTTGGCACGGCATATATCACCGGTTTCAAATGGGCTTTGGCTCACGGCTACGATTATATCACCGAGATGGATGCCGATTTCAGTCACGACCCTAACGACCTTCCGCGACTCTATGCGGCTACACATGACGAGGGTTTCGACGTTGCCATTGGCTCAAGATATGTCAGTGGAGTGAACGTTGTGAACTGGCCTATCGGCCGTGTACTGATGAGTTACTTCGCTTCCAAATATGTACGTATTGTCACAGGCTTTAAGGTTCACGACACCACGGCAGGCTTTGTGTGCTACAAACGCCGCGTTCTTGAAACGCTTCCTTTAGACGAAGTGCGCTTCAAAGGCTATGGTTTCCAGATTGAAATGAAGTACACTGCCCATAAGATTGGCTTCAAAATCAAGGAGGTTCCTGTGGTTTTCGTCAATCGTCGAGAGGGGACAAGCAAGATGAGTGGCGGCATTTTTGGCGAGGCTTTCTTTGGAGTGATGCGCCTTCGGCTTGACGGTTGGTTTCGTAAATACCCTAAAATCAAGGCTTAGGTTTGGATATTAAAGACATCAGACAGCTCTATGCAATGGCTCCCCAAACGGGAGCGTTGCTCAAATTACTACAGGACAAGCAAGGCGGTAACATCTTTTTACAAGGTCAGCAGGCCTCAGCAACGCCGCTGTTGTTTGCATCTGTGGCCGAGAAAACCGTACAAACGTTTCTCTTTGTGCTTCAAGATGCCGATGAAGCCGGCTATTTCTATCACGACCTCACACAGGTAATGGGCACGGAGAACGTGTTGTTCTTCCCGTCAAGCTATAAGCGTTCGGTCAAGTATGGGCAGCGAGACAGCGCCAATGAAATACTGAGAACCGAGGTCTTGGCAAAGGTTTCGGCCCGCGATGTCAAAGCCCATGAAGCATTGTTCATCGTTTCTTATCCCGAAGCTTTGGCCGAATTGGTGGTTTCCAAGAAGCATCTGGATGAACGTCGGCTGTCCTTAAAGACCGGACAACAGCAGATAGATATCACCGATGTGGCCCATACGCTGCGCGATTATGGCTTCCAAGAGGTTGATTATGTATATGAACCGGGGCAGTTTGCCGTGCGTGGAAGCATCCTCGATGTCTATTCGTTTAGTTGTGAATACCCCTACCGTATTGACTTTTTCGGCCGTGAAATCGACACGATCCGCACCTTTGAAGTGCAAGATCAGTTATCGAAAGACAAGCAGAGCGATATAGAAATCGTGCCCGAATTGGCCACGTCAGCCACCGAAAAGATTTCTTTTCTGAAGTTTCTGCCGTCAGATACCGTGCTTGTTGCAAAAGACTTTGCCTACATCCACGATGTTATTGAGCACGTATATGCTGTAGGTTTCTCCAGACAAGCCGTCACAGAGCGACTTGAAGGGGCCACGGAAATGGAACAGAAGCAGATAATGAGCGAACTCAACAAGGAGAAATCGCTCATTACGCCCTATCAGTTTACAGAAGATGCCACAACATTTCGCAGGATAGAATTTGGCATGAATGCCGGCAAAACGGGGGTAATAGCTACGCAGAAAGCCAAGAAATATGATATCTTGAAATTCAAGATTACACCTCAACCCCTGTTCCATAAGAACTTCGACCTATTGGTTGACACTTTCGAAGACTATATCCTAAAGGGCTACAAGCTTTATATTCTGGCCGACAGTGACAAGCAAACCCAGCGTTTGAAAGACATCTTCGCCGACATGGACTCGCAGAAAGCGCGGTCAATCGCATTCGAACCGGTCAACAGAACACTGCATGAAGGCTTTACCGACGATGCTCTGAAGCTTTGTTTCTTTACCGATCATCAGATATTTGACCGCTACCATAAGTACAATCTCAAAAGCGACGGCGCCCGAGCAGGCAAGATGGCGCTCACAATGAAGGAACTTCAGGAGATGGAACCAGGCGACTTCATTGTTCATGTGGACTTCGGTATCGGCAAATTTGGCGGACTTGTGCGCGTTCCTGCAGACAACAGCTATCAGGAAATGATACGCATCATCTACCAACATAACGACAAAGTAGATGTCAGCATCCATTCACTTTACAAGATAAGTAAGTACCGTCGGGCGGATACAGGCGAGCCTCCACGCCTCAGTACGCTTGGAACAGGAGCGTGGGATAGGCTGAAAGAGAAAACCAAGAAACGCATTAAGGACATTGCCCGCGACCTCATTAAGCTCTATGCACAGCGCCGTCATGAGAAAGGTTATGCCTTCAGCGGTGACAGTTACCTGCAACATGAACTTGAAGCAAGTTTTCTTTACGAGGATACTCCCGACCAAAGCAAGGCAACTCAAGATGTTAAAGCCGACATGGAGAGTCAAAGACCGATGGATCGGCTTGTTTGTGGCGACGTGGGTTTCGGCAAAACAGAGGTTGCAGTGCGTGCAGCTTTCAAGGCTGCATGCGATAGTAAGCAGGTCGCTGTACTCGTTCCGACCACTGTCTTGGCTTATCAGCACTATCAAACTTTTAAGAATCGCCTGAAAGGTATGCCTGTTCGGGTGGATTATCTCTCACGGGCAAGGTCGGCGAAGCAGACAAAACAGGTGTTGACTGACCTTGAAGACGGCAAGATTGATATATTAATCGGCACACATAAGCTACTCGGTAAGTCGGTGAAATGGCACGACTTGGGACTTCTCATCATTGATGAAGAACAGAAATTCGGCGTCTCTACGAAAGAGAAACTGCGCAAGATGAAGACCAATGTCGATACACTGACGATGTCTGCAACCCCTATTCCGCGCACATTGCAGTTCTCTTTAATGGGTGCCCGCGATATGAGTATCATCCGAACTCCGCCACCTAACCGCTATCCTATACACACAGAACTGGCTACTTTCAGTCATGAAGTGATTGCAGATGCCATTAATTTCGAGATGAGTCGCAACGGGCAGGTCTATTTTGTGCATGACCGCATCAACGGATTACAGGAGATTGCCAACCTCATCCATAAGTATGTGCCCGATTGTCGGGTAGCCATTGGCCACGGACAAATGCCACCTGACAAACTTGAAAAAGTACTCATGGGCTTCATGAACTATGACTATGACGTGCTTCTCTCTACGACTATCGTTGAAAACGGTATTGATATCAGCAATGCCAACACCATGATTATCAACGATGCCCACCGATTTGGGCTCAGCGATCTGCACCAAATGCGAGGCCGTGTGGGGCGAAGTAACCGCAAAGCCTTTTGCTATTTGCTCGCACCTCCTAAGACTTCGCTTACTCCCGAGGCCCGACGTAGACTCGAAGCTCTTGAGAATTTCTCTGAATTAGGTAGCGGTTTCGACCTTGCCATGCAGGATCTTGACATACGAGGTGCAGGGAATTTGCTCGGCGCAGAGCAGAGTGGATTCATGGAAGACTTAGGATATGAGACCTATCAGAAGATACTTAGCCAAGCCGTTACAGAGCTTAAGAACGATGAGTTCCATGAGCTCTATGCCGAACAGATAGCACAAGGCAAGGACATCAGTGGCGATGAATTCGTTGAAGACTGTGCCATTGAGAGCGATCTCGAAATGTATTTCCCCGACAACTACGTGCCGGGAAGCAGCGAACGTATGTTGCTTTATCGCGAATTGGACAACATCAACAATGACAACGACCTTGAGACCTACCGTCAACGGTTGGTGGATCGCTTCGGCGAAGTGCCTCATGAAGCACTCGAACTGATGCAAGTGGTGCCGCTTCGCAGGTTGGGCAAGCGCCTTGGTTGTGAGAAAATCATGCTCCGGCAGGGCAAGATGAACATGCAGTTTGTGGCTAATCCCGACAGTGCTTATTATCAAAGCAAGACCTTTTCTGCCGTCATCAACTACGTAGGTAACCATCCACGGCAGTGCGACTTCAAGCAAGTGGGCACACGAAGACTGTTGACCGTCAGCCAGATTCCAACAGTTGAGGCCGCCGTAAACGTGCTTCGGGCTATGCTCGACGGCCTTTCTGCATGCTAACTATTAAGGGCTTGGGCTGTATTTTGAATTTCAAACGATTTCCATATATGACAAAAAACATAAGAACAGCAGTCACAATGGGACTTTTCCTGTTGGCTTCGACACCGCTACTTGCACTCAATCATCAGACAGACAGTGTCGGGAAACGCGACCTTACCCAAGAGCTTAGCTACCAACTGACATGGCAAGAGAGCCTGTCTAAAGGCAAAACGCCACTTTGGTTAGCTGCCAATCGCTATGGATTAAGTTCACTCAAGCATACAAACGGTTATCTCCGAGCATCCTTGATGCGCCCCTTGCAACGCGATTCTGCACGTCGCTGGGGCTTCGGATACGGCATAGATTTGGCTCTTCCCAATGGTTTCACGAGCCAATTTGTTGTTCAACAGGCCTTTGTTGAAGCCCGGTGGCTGCATGGTGTGCTGACTATCGGGGCCAAAGAACAGCCGATAGAGCTGAAAGATAACATGCTTTCATCGGGTTCACAGACATTCGGTATCAACGCAAGGCCTATTCCCCAAGTACGCATTGCACTGCCCGAATACTGGATTTTGCCTTTCACGAAGAGTTGGTTGCGACTGAAAGGGCATATCGCCTACGGCAAACCGACGGATGATGCATGGCAACGCAGCTTCACGGAAAAGCAAAACCGCTATACGGAAGGAACATTCTATCACAGCAAAGCAGGCTATCTGATGATTGGAAATCCCGAGCGAAACTTCCCCTTTTCTGTTGAATTAGGTCTTGAAATGGCATGCCAATTCGGTGGGAAATCATATCTCCGAGACGGCAATCGAATGAAGGAAACCAAGAGCAGCAACAGTCTTCGCTCGTTCTGGAATGCCTTTTTCCCAGGCGGAACAGATGTAACCGACGGCAATTTCATCAATGCCGAGGGCAACCAAGTAGGCAGTTGGGTAGCCCGTCTGAACTATGACAACGCGAAATGGGGCTTGAGTTTCTATGCCGATCAATACTTTGAAGACAACTCTGAGATGATACATATCAATAAAAACGGCTGGGGAAAGGGCGCCGACAAGCATCGGCACGTGAAATCGAAATACTTCGCTTATGACTTCAAAGACTGGATGCTGGGGGCTGAACTGCGACTGAAACAGACACCATGGCTAAGGAAAATGGTTGTCGAATACCTCTACACGAAGTATCAGGGAGGCCCTGTTTACCACGACCACACGGCAAATATCAACGAACATATATGCGGGCGGGACAGCTACTACAATCATTATCTCTTCACAGGTTGGCAACATTGGGGCATGGTGATGGGCAATCCGCTCTACATGTCGCCGCTTTATAACACCGATGGAACGATAGAAGTGAAGAACAATCGCTTCATTGCATGGCACTTAGGGGCTGAAGGTAGACTTTCCGAAGGCCTGAATTATCGTCTTTTGGCTACCTATCAAAAAGGGTTTGGCACTTATTATGAATTCTATTCCGACCCACGAAAGAACTTCAGTCTGCTTCTTGAGGCCGGCTATACATGCCCCAAAAGTTCGCGATTTGCTGATTGGAGCGTGAAAGGAGCCTTTGGATTAGACCGTGGAAAGCTGTATGGCAACAACACCGGTCTGCAGTTCACAATCACTAAATCAGGTGTTCTAAACTTCAAACGCACAAGAAAATGAAAAAGATAACATTCCTATTTGCAGCCCTTCTGCTGCTTACAAGCTGTGAAATCGAGTTCTCCAATAACGGCAAACTTGATGGGTTCTGGCAGATGATAGCCGTAGACACGCTTGCAACCCAACATACATCAGACTTGAAAACAAGTGGAAGAACCTGGGCTTTTCAAGGTCGTTTGCTCGAAATGAGAGATACAAAAGGAGGATATTCTGACCTCTATTTCAGTTTTGAACATCGTGGAGACAGCCTCTTTCTCGACTCACCTTATCTGTCAGACCGCGACGCTGACGACATTAAAATCACGGATGTCAATATTGTAAGGCCCTATGGAGTGAATGGCTTGAAGGAAGGATTTGAAATCGAAAGCCTGTCAAACAATAAGTTGATCTTGCGTTCGAAGACGTTGAGATTGATGTTGAGAAAGATTTAATCCGAGGGCTTTCTATTTTCCTTTGTATCTTGCGTAACGCCCTTTCCTAAGGCACAATATGAAGTCTGAAGACAGGAGTTCAAACAGCAAAAGGCCTTTTTTCAGAACTTTTTCCCAAAAGAAATGCGCAGAAAAGTAAGGGAAAGGATGCGCAAATCAAGCCACCAACTGCGGTGTTCCAAATAGTATAAATCCATTTGAAGACGCATAAGCATCTTTTCCATGGTATCAGTATAGCCGTTATATAGGGTCGCATAGCTTGTAACTCCAGGCCTGATTTGATATAAACAGCGATAACGCGGATCTTCTTTCATAATCTTGTCAATATAGAATTGACGCTCGGGGCGTGGTCCTACGAATGCCATGTCGCCCTTAACCACATTCCATAGCTGTGGAAGTTCATCCAAATGACGCTGCCGTAAGAACTTTCCTATCTTGGTAAGTCGCTTGTCATGAGAATGATTGGAAAGGGCCGGGCCATTATGTTCCGCATTGACAGTCATGCTTCTGAACTTGTAAATCGTGAAAGGTCGACCGAAACGGCCTATGCGTTCCTGTTTGAAAATAGCAGGTCCACCGTCTTCCCGCTTGATGGCTACATAGCAAAACAAAAACAGGGGAGAGAAAATGACGATACAAACTAAGGCTACGAACAAATCAATCAAACGCTTGGTTTCGCGTTCAAATGCATTCATCCCATCAAGTATATAACCGTTGTCTAATATTGTCATGAGTAGTTTTGGTCTGTTTCTTCTTATATTATAAGAACGCAAAAAGAACAACTTTGTTATTTTCTTATCCTTAAAATATAAATGAATTTACGCAGTCTGTTGGGTAAAAGCCTGACAGTAAGCCTGATAATAACGTTTTGAAGAAAAGCGGACAGACTGATAAAACCACATTGATAGAGTCGTTTTTGAAATCTGCTTTCGGCTTTTATATAGTGAACTCCACCGCGCCGACGGAATGCTTCATAGGAAAGTCTGAACCACAGCAGGCTCTCTTGAATGTTATAGAAGCTGACTCCATGCTGCAAAGCCCGCACCCAAAGGTCGTAATCTTCAAAGAGTGGGAAGTCATGATAACTGTCAACAGCCTCAATAACAGCCTTGCGAAACATCACGGTGGGATGATTCATGGGGTTGCGGTATCGGGCAAAATGCAGGATTTCCTGATGTGTTTCAGGGACTTTTCTCGTAGAAATAATATTTTCTTTCGTACCCAGAAACTCATCAATCCAACTTCCCACAACATCTATTTCCTTATGCGTTCTCAGGATTTCGAGTTGCTTTTCAAAGCGCCGGGGCTTGCAAATGTCATCACTATCCATGCGTGCCACAATGGGATAATGACATTCTTTTAATCCATGATTCAGGGCAAGTCCGAGTCCAACGTTACGTGGCAGGACAACGCTTACCGTTGCTGCAAATCGAGTCTTAAAAGCCTCAATGACCGCATAAAGCTCATCGGTCAGCGGTCCGTCTTCAACGATAACCACTTCTGTGGGCAGCAAAGTCTGCTCCAACAAGCTTTCAAGTGCCTGCTCAAGATATTGCGGTTTTTCACGCTGATATACTGATATGAGAACAGAAAATGCCATAAACAACTGATTACAAGCTGCAAAGTTACACATTTTTTCCGAGCAATCAGAATGGCATATTGATTTTCTTCCACTCCCCACTCCTATCTCTTGAAAAAATCAAACAAAAGCCTTTATAAGGCTAACGTATTTGAAAATGAAAACACTTTCGGTCGAAATAAGCGCTGTATTCTTTGAGTTGGCAAGCTGTTGACAGTCAAGTCATTACACAATTTCAAACAAATTATGAAATAAAAAACGCTATTTTCCACACCTATTTCACGTCAAAACAGCTTGCAATCAGCGTCAAATGAGCGCGTGTTCTACGTCATAACAGCATGCCATCTGCGTCATATGGCAAGGTAACTTGACGCAAATGGGAAAACCAACGCCTACAAAAAGCGAAATCATCTCAAGGAATTTGCCTTTCAAAGAGATTATTTTCGCTTTCCCTTTTCTATTTACCCCTGTTACAAGACCCCTTTTTTCTCGTAAAAAAAGCAACAAAAAAGCAACATGATACTCTTGCATCATGCTGCTTTCCTCATTCATATCGGGTGCACATAAGCACTGAATTCTGCTAAAATCTCAGCTTATAAAGTTCTTAAAGTGATTGCGGGAGTCCCTGCATCAGCTTTTCTTCGGCCAGCTTTTCATACTTTGTGCCCGGCTTACCATAGTTGGCATAAGGGTAAATGCTGATGCCTCCACGTGGCGTGAAGAGGCCAATCACCTCGATATATTTCGGTTGCATGAGCTTGATCAAGTCTTTCATGATGATGTTGACACAGTCTTCATGGAAGTCACCATGATTGCGGAAGCTGAACAGATAGAGTTTAAGACTCTTGCTTTCAACCATTTTCTCGCCCGGAATATAACTGATACGGATCTCTGCAAAGTCGGGTTGTCCGGTGATAGGACACAGAGAAGTGAACTCAGGACAATTGAACCTGACCCAGTAGTCATTCTCCGGATGCTTGTTGTTGAACGTTTCCAACACTTCGGGAGCATAGTCCATACGGTATTTTGTCTTGGCTCCCAAGGCCTGAAGGCCTTCATCTTTTCTTTCCATTACTTACAGATTAAATATTTTCAACACGTTATAACTGATGCCGTTATCATAGACATCCTCGCCTTCATGACGCTTCAAATAACCTACAATGCATATCGTCAAAGGCAAAACGATAATTTCATAACCCGTCTTGAGCACCACCTGCCACAACATCAGCTTAGGCAATTCCAGCGCAGGAACTACACCTCCAAGGGCCAAAGGGAAGAAGATGAGTGAGTCGGCAGACTCTCCGAAGACCGTACTCAATATGGCACGCGCCGAGAAATGGCGTCCATTGTCGAGTAGTTTCATCTTGCTCATCACGTAAGCATTGATAAAACTGCCCACAAGGAAGGCCACAAACGAAGCTGCTGCAATGCGTGGAGCAAGACCGAAAATGGCATGAAAGCCCGCTTCATTATTCCAATAAGGTGCTCCCGGAATAGCATCACAAAGCGCACCAAGGGCAACAAAGAAGAAGTTCATGGCGAAACCGACCCATATGAGCAGTCGGGCTTTCTGATAACCCCACACTTCACACACGCAATCATTGATGATGTAAGACACTGGGAACACGATTAATCCACCGGTAAGACTAATCTTTCCAACAGATATCTGCTTTGTTTCGAGTACGTTTGCCGTAATCAGACAAACGCAGAAGAGTATGCTGAAAAGCATGAACAGCACACTGACTTGGTTCTTTTCTTTTGTCATTTCTTGTTTTTTACGAGGTTTATCAAGCACTCGGTTCATTTGAATTCGGGTGCAAAGATAATAAAAAAAGTGGAATGAGAAGTGTGGAATGAGGAATTAATGTAATGAAGAAAGGGAAATGGGGAGCAGGGAATGAGAGACTAAAGTTTGTGACATGAAAGAAGAATTAATACTGTTTCATTCTTTTATCTGTTGAAAATCCAATCTTTATCTCATTCGGAAGACTATGAAGAAACGGTTGAAACATCATACAGATTGAACCATAAAAAACAATAAAAGAGGTGGGTATTCAGAATAATTTATTAACTTTGCATAATCAAAGTAATGTATATATTCGAACATAAAGATGAACGTTTTAGAGCTTAGTGAACAGGAGATCATTCGCAGACAGTGTCTCCAGGAACTGCGTGACATGGGGATTAATCCCTATCCTGCAGCAGAATATCCTACAAACGCATACTCAACCGATATCAAGGATGAGTTTAATGATGACGAAAAACAACGCGAGGTAGTGATTGCCGGCCGTATGATGAGCCGCCGAATCATGGGTAAAGCCAGCTTCGCTGAACTTCAGGATAGCAAAGGCCGCATACAAGTTTACATCTCACGTGACGATATTTGTCCTGATGAGAATAAGGACTTATACAATAAAGTGTTTAAGAAACTGCTCGATATCGGCGATATTATCGGCGTAAAAGGCTTCGTTTTCAGAACCCAGACAGGCGAGATCAGTGTGCATGCCAAGGAGATTACACTCCTCAGCAAGAGCCTGAAACCGCTGCCAATCGTTAAATATAAGGATGGTGTTGCCTACGATAAGTTTGATGATCCAGAGCTTCGTGCCCGTCAACGCTACGTGGATTTGATTGTCAACGACGGCGTAAAGGAAACTTTTCTCAAGCGTGCTACCATCTTACGCACCATGCGTAACTTCTTCGATGAACACGGATATACCGAAGTGGAGACGCCAACGCTGCAGAGTATTGCAGGGGGTGCGAGTGCACGCCCATTCATCACGCACTTCAATGCGCTTAACATTGACATGTATATGCGTATTGCCACCGAGCTATATCTGAAGAGATTAATCGTCGGCGGCTTTGAAGGTGTATATGAAATCGGCAAGAACTTCCGCAACGAAGGTATGGACAAGTTCCACAATCCGGAGTTTACCTGCATGGAACTCTACGTGCAATACAAGGATTATAACTGGATGATGAATTTCACCGAGCAGCTTCTTGAAACCATTTGTAAGGCTGTCAACAACGGCAGTACAGAGGTGAAGAATGGTGAAAACACGGTTTCTTTCAAAGCACCTTACCGTCGTTTGCCTATACTTGAGGCCATTAAGGAAAAGACCGGCTTTGATCTTGCAGGGAAGAATGAGGATGAAATCCGCACGATTGCTACCGTAGACCTGAAGATGGAGGGTATAGATGAGACCTTTGGTAAAGGTAAACTCATTGATGAAATCTTTGGAGAGTTCTGCGAAGGCACCTTTATTCAGCCGACATTCATTACAGATTACCCTGTAGAAATGAGTCCGTTGACCAAGATGCACCGTTCAAAACCAGGCTTGACCGAACGTTTTGAGCTTATGGTGAACGGCAAAGAGCTTGCCAATGCCTATTCCGAGTTGAACGATCCTATCGATCAGGAAGAACGCTTCAAGGAACAGATGAAGTTGGCTGACAAGGGAGATGACGAGGCAATGATTATCGACCAAGACTTCTTGCGCGCCCTACAATACGGCATGGCTCCAACATCCGGTATTGGAATTGGTATTGACCGACTCTGCATGTTGATGACAGGCAAGGAGTTCATTCAGGAAGTTTTGCTCTTCCCACAGATGAAACCGGAAGCCAAGATGCCACAAAGCAGCATCAAGGAATGGGCAGAATTAGGCGTTGAAGAGGATTGGGTCTACGTGCTTCGCAAGGCTGGTTTCAACCTCATCAGCGACATCAAGGACGAGAAAGCACAGGGATTGCAACAGAAACTCGGTGAAATCAACAAGAAATACAAGTTGGGTTACGAGAAACCCTCTGTTGAACAAATTCAGAATTGGATAGACCAAGCAAATGCATAACTGCGGAAAGATAGCCATTATAGGCGGTGGTTCGTGGGCCACGGCACTTGCCAAATTAGTTGTGAAGCATGAACATCACATCGGTTGGTATATGCGTCGTGACGACAGAATAGCCGAGTTCAAGCGATTGGGGCATAATCCGGCCTATCTGCAAGCGGCACATTTCGACATCAACGAAATTGAGTTTTCGAGCGACCTCAACCATATCGTGTGCGAATATGACACACTTGTGCTCGTAACCCCGTCGCCTTACCTGAAGAACCACCTACAGAAGCTCACGGTTCCATTGTACAATAAGTTCATTGTCAGTGCTATAAAAGGCATTGTTCCCGATGAAAACCTTGTGGTATCAGAATACTTTCACCAGGTTTGGAATGTTCCATACGAGAACATTGCGTGTGTAAGTGGCCCTTCACATGCCGAGGAAGTGGCACTTGAACGCCTCTCCTATCTGACCATTGGCTGTGCCGATATGGAAAAAGCTCAGGCTTTTGCCAATGTCATCTCTACCGAATTCATCAAGACAGAGACTTCAATGGACATCGTTGGCATTGAATATGCAGGCGTATTAAAGAATGTTTATGCCATTGCAGCAGGCATTTGCCACGGCCTTAAGTATGGAGATAACTTCCAAGCTGTATTCCTTTCCAACGCCATTCAGGAGATGAACCGCTTTCTTACAGCGGTTT
Source organism: Prevotella sp. HMSC077E09 (assembly GCF_001814685.1). Taxonomy (NCBI): domain Bacteria; kingdom Pseudomonadati; phylum Bacteroidota; class Bacteroidia; order Bacteroidales; family Prevotellaceae; genus Prevotella; species Prevotella sp. HMSC077E09. The sequence continues at coordinate 13,347 of NZ_KV817575.1, forward strand.
ATCCCGCACAACGCAATATCAGTGACAGTGTCTATTTAGGCGACTTGCTTGTTACCGGCTACAGTAATTTCAGCCGTAACCGTACATTCGGCATGATGATTGGCAAAGGATATTCGGTGAAAAGTGCACAGATTGAAATGGAAATGATTGCAGAAGGCTACTTCGGAACAAAGTGTATGAAGGAAATCAATGGTCATGTTGGTGTGAATATGCCTATACTTGATGCCGTCTACAGCATCTTATACGAGCATAATACGCCACAGAAAGTCATCCAAACATTAACAGATAATTTTAGATAGTCAATGATCTTGTACAATCTATAAGGTCAGGATAATAACAAAAAACAATGAAAAATATCAGTTTAGACATTACAAAAGCTGCACAGTTCCTAAAATCCGGAGCTGTTGAAGCTTACGAAAGTCAGGTCAAGGCCGCTCAAGAAGCTCTTGAAAACGGTACTTGTCCGGGTAACGATTTCCTTGGTTGGCTCCACTTGCCGTCAAGTATCACGTCTGAATTCCTTGATGAAATCCAGGCAACGGCCAACACTTTGCGTGACAAGTGCGAAGTTATTGTCGTTGCGGGTATTGGTGGTTCCTATCTTGGTGCACGTGCTGTTATTGAGGCACTCAGCAACAGTTTCGCTTGGTTAGTAGCCGACAAGAAGAACCCAACCATTCTCTTTGCAGGCAATAATATCGGTGAAGACTATCTCTTTGAACTCACAGAATATCTTAAGAACAAGAAATTCGGTGTCATTAACATCAGCAAATCCGGCACAACTACAGAGACCGCACTCACCTTCCGCCTGCTGAAGAAACAGTGTGAAGCACAACGTGGCAAGGCAGAAGCTAAGGATGTAATCGTTGCAGTGACTGATGCTAAAAAAGGAGCAGCCCGCACTTGCGCCGACAAAGAAGGCTACAAGAGTTTCATTATCCCTGATAATATCGGCGGACGCTTCTCTGTTCTCACTCCTGTTGGCCTGCTTCCAATCGCTTGTGCAGGCTTCGATGTGAAAGAACTCGTTAGTGGTGCACAGGAAATGGAACGTGCATGCGACAAGAATGTACCGTTTGAAAAGAACCCCGCCGCACAGTATGCAGCTGTTCGCAACGGTCTTTACAGCGAGGCAGGGAAGAAGATTGAGATTGTCGTTAACTTCCAACCGAAGCTTCATTTCTTTGCAGAATGGTGGAAACAGCTTTATGGTGAGAGTGAAGGAAAAGACAATAAAGGCATCTTCCCGGCAGCATGTGACTTCACAACTGACCTGCATTCAATGGGACAGTGGATACAACAAGGCGAGCGTTCTATCTTCGAAACCGTGATCAGTGTAGAGGAACCAGAGCATAAACTGCTCTTCCCACACGATGAAGAAAACCTTGATGGGCTCAACTTCCTTGAGGGAAAGCGCGTTGACGACGTGAATAAGATGGCTGAACTCGGCACCCGTTTGGCTCATGTTGACGGCGGAGTACCTAACATTCGCATTAGTATTCCACGCTTAAATGCCTACTACATCGGTCAGCTTATCTATTTCTTTGAGATTGCATGTGGCATCAGTGGCAACCTACTTCAGGTGAACCCATTCAATCAACCGGGTGTAGAAGCCTATAAGAAGAACATGTTTGCACTGCTCAATAAGCCTGGCTATGAAGCTGAAAGCAAGGCTATCCGCGAACGTTTATAAATGAAAAATGAGATAAAACAATACTTGAAAGAACACGGCTTTGGGCATTTCTGTCCCAAAGCTGTGCTTTTTGATATGGACGGTGTACTCTATGACAGTATGCCTCTCCATGCTATTGCCTGGCAAGAAAGCATGAAGAAGTTTGGTATTCACATGACAACAGCTGATGCTTACGCCACAGAAGGCGCACGAGGTATTGATACCATCCGTCTGTTTGTCAAGCAACAACAGGGCAAAGACATCAGTCTTGAGGAAGCACAACGCATGTATGACGAGAAAACCCGCCTATTCCATGCCATGCCGGAAGCCCCAATCTTCGACGGCGTTTTCAGTATTATGGAGAAAATTCAGCGTTCAGGCATGACGGTGAATGTGGTTACAGGCAGTGGTCAGCGACCGCTTATTGAGCGTCTGCTTCATGACTTCGGACAATACCTTGATGAAGATCATATCACAACTGCCTACGACGTAAAACGTGGAAAGCCCTATCCCGATCCTTATCTCACGGGACTCAGAAAGGCTGGAAACCTGCAACCAAACGAAGGAATCGTAGTTGAGAACGCACCACTCGGTGTTCGTGCCGGTGTCAGTGCAGGCATCTTCACCGTTGCTATCAATAGTGGACCACTGCCAGATGTCTCACTTCTTGATGAAGGTGCCAATGTATTATACGACACCATGACGCAGCTTGTTGACGATTGGGATAATTATGTTTAGTTTTCTGCACATTCTTTAGGGCGTGTGCGCACTTTTAAGCAAAACTATTTTAATATAGCTTAAAATTATTCCGAATGTTTGTTGAAAGTCTTTGTGCATCGTAATTTTGTTTAAGCAAAGACATTTTATGACATGACATCCGAAGAATTTTACACACTTGGCAATGAGTTTCGCCGACAGGGTGACTTCAAACGTGCCATGGAAGCCTATATGGAATCTATCGCACTCAATCCTGAAAGTCCTGCCGTTGAAGCCAAGAAGATGCTTGAAGACATTTATGCCTTCTACTGTAAGGATATGTATAATCCTTAGGATTGCCATAGACAACAAATACATATCAATCACATTATGGGAAAAGTAGTTGGTGCCATCGTGGTAAACGAGGACCGGTGTAAGGGCTGTTCGCTTTGTGTTGTGGCCTGTCCGAAAGCCGTTATCGCCTTGGCTGATAGAAAAGTCAACGTAAGCGGATATCCGTTTGCCGAAGCTGTCCGTCCGGATGACTGCATAGGTTGTGCATCTTGTGCTATCGTTTGTCCCGACGGATGCATCACTGTCTATCGAAAGAAACTTGATTAAACAAGAGCAAATCTATGGAAGAGAAAGAAGTTAAACTCATGAAGGGCAACGAAGCCATCGCTCATGCAGCCATCAGATGTGGCACCGACGGCTATTTCGGCTACCCGATTACTCCACAAAGCGAAATCATTGAAACCTTAGCACAGCTCAAACCATGGGAAACGACCGGTATGGTTGTCTTGCAGGCAGAGAGCGAAGTGGCTTCAATCAATATGCTATATGGCGGAGCTGGTGCAGGGAAGCGCGTACTCACGAGCAGTTCAAGCCCTGGAATTGCATTGATGCAAGAGGGTATTTCTTACATGGCCGGTGCTGAATTGCCAGGCGTAATCGTGAATGTTCAGCGCGGCGGTCCAGGCTTGGGAACCATCCAACCCAGTCAAAGCGACTATAATCAAGCCACACGTGGTGGTGGAAACGGCGACTACAACGTCATCGTTCTCGCACCAAATTCAGTGCAGGAAATGGCAGATTTCGTTGATCTTGCTTTCACTTTGGCTTTCAAATACCGTAATCCGGCAATGATTCTAAGCGACGGAGTCATCGGCCAGATGATGGAGAAAGTGGTACTTCCGCCAATGAAACCGCGCCGCACAGAGGCCGAAATCCTGCGTGAATGCCCTTGGGCTTCTACCGGACGCACAAAAGATCGTACTCCTAACATCATCACTTCGCTTGAACTGATGCCTGAAGTGATGGAACAAAAAAACTTGCATCTGCAAGAGAAATATCAGCAAATTAAAGACAATGAAACACGTTGTGAGCAGTCGAAATGCGATGATGCTGACTATATTGTCGTAGCTTTCGGCAGTGCAGCCCGCATTGCAGAGAAGAGCATGGAGATTGCCCGGGAGCATGATATCAAGCTCGGACTCTTCCGCCCGATTACACTTTGGCCCTTCCCTGAAAAGGAATTGCGCAAGACCGCAGCAGGAAAGAAAGGGATACTCGTGGCAGAAATCAACGCAGGGCAAATGATTCAAGACGTCAAACTGGCTGTAGGCAGCACCATTCCCGTGGCACATTTCGGTCGATTAGGCGGTATTGTGCCTGATCCCGAAGAGATAGTAAACGCTCTAAAGACTAAACTTATTGATAATGAATAAAGACATCATATCACCTGAAAACTTAGTTTACGAGAAACCAAGACTCATGAACGACACAGCCATGCACTATTGTGCGGGCTGTTCTCACGGTGTTGTACATAAGCTTGTGGCTGAAGTCATTGCCGAAATGGGCATGGAAGACAAAGCCATCGGCGTCAGTCCCGTAGGTTGTGGAGTGTTTGCCTACCGCTATATCGACATTGACTGGCAGGAAGCTCCACACGGTCGGGCCCCTGCCTTGGCTACAGGCATCAAGCGTTTATGGCCCGACCGTCTCGTATTCACCTATCAGGGCGATGGCGACTTGGCCTGTATCGGAACAGCAGAAGCCATCCATTCGCTGAACCGTGGTGAGAACATCACAATCATTTTCATTAACAATGCTATCTATGGCATGACAGGTGGCCAGATGGCTCCTACCACTTTGCTCGGTCAGAAGACAGCAACTTGCCCGTATGGTCGCGAGCCGCAACTCCATGGTTACCCACTCAATCTCACTGAATTAGCCAGTCATTTGGAGGGCACATGTTATGTTACGCGACAGAGTGTAGAGACAGTTGCAGCCATTCACAAGGCAAAGAAGGCCATTCGAAAGGCTTTCGAGGCTTCGATGAAAGGACTTGGTTCAAGTCTTGTTGAGGTTGTTTCAACCTGTAACAGCGGTTGGAAGATGACACCACAAAAAGCCAACGAGTGGATGCAGGAGCACATGTTTGAGAAGTATCCAAAAGGAGTTTTCAAGGATACTACCTCACTTTAATCAACAAGGAGACGTATGAAAACAGAAATTATCATAGCAGGTTTCGGCGGACAAGGCGTACTTTCCATGGGAAAAATCCTTGCCTACTCGGGTATGCTCGAGGGAAAAGAGGTTACATGGATGCCTGCCTACGGCCCGGAACAGCGCGGAGGAACGGCCAATGTGACCGTCATCGTCAGCGATGAACGCATCTCTTCGCCCATTCTCAGCAAGTATGACGTGGCTATTGTGCTTAATCAGCCGTCATTGGATAAGTTCATGCCCAAGCTAAAACCCGGCGGAATGCTCATCTACGACGGCTTCGGTATCATCAATCCTCCCACACGTGACGACATCACTGCCTATCGCATTGATGCCATGGACAAGGCCGCAGAGATGAAAAATGCCAAGGTTTTCAACATGATTATTCTGGGAGCACTCCTCAAGGCCTGCCCTATTGTCAGCACAGAAGGCTTGCAAAAGGCGCTCTTCAAGACGCTTCCTGAGCGTCATCACCACCTCATTCCACTGAATATGCAGGCAGTAGAGGAAGGAAGAAAGATGATAAAGTAGGAACCTCCCCAACCCCTTTCAAGGAGGGAAAAGTTAAATTGAGGGACCTCCCCCAACCCCTTCCCAAGGAGGGGAGACTTAAATTGAGAGACCTCCCCCAGCCCCTCCCAAGGAGGGGAGACTTAACTTGCGGGCTATAAACAAGGGTTCGCCAGCTTTCCAAGCCTGCGTAAACAGCTCAGAACGAGATTAATCCAGGCTTCATACATGTTGAAAACTGCACCAATCCAAGCCAAGGAATTCCCTCATTCTGTAAAGATTGTTTGCCTGTTTTTAACACTTCCAGAAGAGACCAAATAGAAATGAAAATGGAAGAAAACAGGCTTTATTTTACGATTTCAAACATTACGGCGTACAATATGAACCATTATACGCCGTAATTTGATGCAGAACACACCGCTTTCTGCACCAAACTACGAGATAAAATGCCAGAGATTACACTGCTTTTCAATACTAAATACAATGTTTTTCAGCGTGATTTTATCTCTTTTTTCACCTCATATTTCATAACTGTTTGATTGATAACGCATTGCAAACTGTCAAAATACGGCGCGTATTTGCAATGAGAAAGACATCCGTTTCAAATACGCGAGCTATGCAAAGGCAATTGTAAAGGAATATGACAACTAAAGAAAAGCGTCTAATTTGCCATTTCCGAAAGAAACTTAATCCTTACCAAACGGATTTCATCTTCGCTGTATTCATCGCCAAGTTCATTGATTGCAGCCTCTAAACTGTCGGTTTCGCTCTCACTGAAATAGTCATAAATATCGTCCACATGGTCGTCATCAATGACTTCTTCAATAAAGTAATTGATGTTAAGTTTTGTTCCACTGTAGACAATGGCCTCCACTTCGTCAAGCAACTCATCGAAAGAAAGTCCAAGCGTTTCAGCGATATCATCGAGTGCAAGCTGCTTGTCGATGCTCTGAATAATCTTCACTTTGATGATACTTTTCTTGGCAACAGTGCGCACGCGCAGTTCTTCGGGGCGCTCAATACCGTTTTCTTCGCAATACTGTTTAATCAAATCGAGGAACTCTTTGCCGTAACGTTTGGCCTTTCCTGCACCGACTCCCTGTATCTGTTGCAACTCTTCGGTGGTTATCGGATACATCGTTGCCATCTGTTCCAACGACGGATCCTGGAAGATTACATATCCCGGAACATCGAGTTTCTGTGCCATCTGCCTGCGAAGTTGCTTCAACATGGTGAACAGTTCGGGGTCAAGTGCCATGCCTACTGCCTCATTTCCCTCTTCTTCCTCATCATCTCTGAACTCGTTATCGCGTACAATCATGAACTCCGTTGGGTTCTTGATAAAGCGCTTTCCTGCTGCCGTCACCTTTAAAAGTCCATAGTTTTCAACGTCTTTTTTCAGATAACCGGCTATTAAAGCCTGCCGAATGACAGGGTTCCAAAGCTTAGGATCCTCATCTTCTCCTGCGCCGAAGTCCTCCAACTGGTCGTGTTTATGCGAAAGAATATCATCGGTTCCACGTCCTTTCACGAAGTCAATGACATACTCTTGACGGAAGTTTTCTTTCACTGCAAGTATTGCCTTGAGCACAATAACCAAGGCTTTTCCCGCCTCAATCTTCTCTTTCGGATGCAGACAGTTGTCACAGTTGTGACAGTTATCATGCGGATATTCCTCACCGAAATAATGCAGTAACATCTTGCGACGGCATACAGATGACTCTGCATAAGCAGCCGTTTCCTGCAACAATTGACGTCCGATATCCTGCTCAGCTACAGGTTTTCCCTCCATGAACTTCTCTAATTTCTTCAGGTCTTTCTGTGCATAGAAAGCAATACAAAGGCCTTCTCCGCCATCACGTCCGGCTCTTCCGGTCTCTTGGTAATAGCCTTCGAGACTCTTAGGAATATCGTAATGGATGACAAAGCGCACGTCGGGCTTGTCAATTCCCATACCAAATGCAATCGTTGCCACAATGACATCAATGCGTTCCATAAGGAAGTCGTCCTGTGTCTGCGAGCGTGTAGCACTGTCAAGTCCGGCATGATAAGGCGCCGCTTTAATCTCATTGGCCTTCAACACCTCGGCCAGTTCCTCTACTTTCTTACGCGAAAGACAGTAGATAATGCCGCTCTTCCCCTCATGTTGACGAATGAACTTGATGATTTGTTTATCTACATCATTTGTCTTCGGGCGTACTTCATAATAGAGATTAGCACGGTTGAACGAGCTTTTGAACTCCTTGGCATCCGTTATACCAAGGCTCTTCTTGATGTCGGAACGCACTTTGTCCGTGGCTGTTGCAGTCAAAGCAATGATCGGAGCAGTGCCAATCTTATTGATTGTTGGGCGTATATTACGATACTCGGGACGGAAATCATGTCCCCATTCTGATATGCAGTGAGCCTCGTCAATGGCATAGAATGAAACCTTAACTGACTGTAGGAACTCCACATTCTCTTCTTTATTGAGTGACTCGGGAGCTACATAAAGCAACTTTGTGCGCCCACTTCGCACATCGTCCATCACCTGTTGAATGGCTGCTTTGTTGAGAGATGAATTCAGATAATGTGCCACTCCAACCTCTTCACTGAGTCCATTGATGACGTCAACTTGGTTTTTCATCAATGCAATGAGCGGAGAAATAACGATTGCAGTGCCCTCCATGATCAAGGAAGGAAGTTGATAGCAGAGGCTCTTTCCACCTCCGGTTGGCATCAGAACAAAGGTATCATGGCCCTCCAACAGATTGCGGATAATGGCTTCTTGGTCGCCTTTGAACTTGTCAAAGCCGAAATAATGTTTCAGTTGCTGTGTAAGATTTGTGTCCTTTGTCATACCATTAGCACGCTTCTTCCCTATCAGTTAATGATAGTTTGGTTTTCCATTGGGTATCCGGACGATGCAATTCATCGCCCGGAAAGATAGTCTATGCAGTCTCGTCGAGCTTCTGCAAATAGGATTTATTCAATTGGTTCTTGGCATAGTCGAGTGTAACGACAAATTCTTTCGTGCGCTTTGACGGTATCTCAAACATTGCATCCATCATGATTGACTCAACGATTGAACGCAAACCGCGGGCACCTAATTTGTATTCCACAGCCTTGTCGACGATGAAATTCAGTGTATCTTCCTCGAAACTCAACTTGATGCCGTCCATTTCGAACAGCTTTTCATACTGCTTGATGATAGAATTCTTGGGTTCAACGAGAATGCGTCGCAGCGCTTCGCGGTCTAAAGGATTGAGATAAGTGAGTACCGGCAGGCGGCCGATAATCTCTGGAATCAGTCCAAACGACTTCAAATCCATCGGCTGCACGTATTTCATGAGGTCGTTTTTATCTATCTTTGCCACGTTCTGTACAGAGTTATAACCCACTACATGGGTATTCATTCGCTGGGCTATCTTGCGTTCTATGCCATCAAAAGCACCGCCACAAATGAACAATATGTTCTTGGTGTTGACATGAATATAGTCTTGATCCGGATGCTTACGCCCTCCCTTAGGCGGCACATTGACCATAGTTCCTTCCAAAAGCTTCAGTAATCCTTGTTGAACTCCCTCTCCACTGACATCTCGAGTGATAGAAGGATTGTCGCTCTTACGGGCAATCTTATCTATCTCGTCAATGAAAACGATGCCTCGTTCTGCTGCAGCAACATTGTAATCGGCCACTTGAAGCAGACGACTCAAAATGCTTTCAACGTCTTCTCCCACATATCCTGCCTCGGTAAATACCGTAGCATCGACAATCGTGAAAGGCACATCAAGCAGCTTGGCAATAGTGCGGGCCAGCAAAGTCTTACCGGTTCCCGTACTACCTACCATGATGATATTGCTCTTTTCAATTTCAACTCCACCATCATCTGCAGGCTGTTGCAGGCGCTTATAATGATTATATACCGCAACAGAAAGGAAACGCTTGGCTTCATCCTGCCCAATGATATATTCATCAAGGTACTTTTTGATCTCCTTTGGCTTTGGAACCTTCTTCAAATTGAAAGGTTCTTCCTTGTCTTCTGCTGCATCCTTGGCACCGACAACGCCTGCACTGCGCACAATGTCATAGGCTTGTTTAGCGCAATCCTCACAGATATAGCCATTCAGTCCAGTGATAAGCAGTCGTACTTCGCTTTCACTTCTGCCACAAAAACTACATGTTTTCTTTGTCATAGCTTACTTCTTACGCACCAAAACCTCGTCTATCATACCATAATCCTTAGCTTCCTGCGCCGTCATCCAATAGTTACGGTCACTGTCCTGCCATACTTTTTCAAATGGAGTATGCGAGTGTTCGGAGATAATCGTATAGAGTTCTTTCTTGAATTTCTGGATTTCTTTGGCCTCAATCTCTATGTCGGAAGCCTGTCCTTGAACACCACCTAAGGGCTGATGTATCATTACACGGCTGTGAGTCAATGCCGAACGCTTTCCCTCCTGGCCTGAAACGAGCAGCACGGCAGCCATAGATGCAGCCATACCTGTACATATGGTTGCCACGTCACTGCTGATGAACTGCATTGTGTCATAAATGCCGAGACCTGCTGTCACGCTACCACCGGGACTGTTGATATAAATAGAAATATCCTTCCCACTGTCTACAGAATCCAGATAAAGCAACTGCGCTTGAAGCGTATTGGCTGTGTAATCATCAATCTCTGTACCGAGAAAAATGATACGATCCATCATCAAACGTGAGAAAACATCCATTTGAGTAACATTCAACTGGCGTTCTTCCAAGATGTAAGGATTAAGATATTGTGCCTGTGATTTAATCACATCATCAAGCATCATACCATTAATACCCAAATGCTTTGTAGCATATTTTCTGAAATCATTCATATAGTTTCCTTTTAAGTTAAGATAAAAAAAGGAGGTTATCCACCTTAATTTATTATCTGGTTTTGCAAAGATAATGCCAAAGAAAAAAGCATCTTGGCTTGCCTCTACATAGACAAAGATAATAAAAAAAGTCGATAACCTCTTATAAAAGAAGTTTTTTTTCGAAAAAATTGATTACTCGCTCATCATCTTGTTGAAGTCATCAAGGCTGATTTCCTTTTCATTCAGCTTAACAACTTTCTTCAAAGCATCAGTCAACTTGATGTCGACAGCGCGGTCAACAAGACCGTCAACATTCTCGCGTTTCTTAAGTATTTCCTTGGCATAGTTTTCAACATACTCGTCAGGAACATTGTTCATGCCATACTGAGCGAATTGAACACGAGCGGTTTCCTTAGCTGCATTGAGTACATCGGCATCATCAACTTTAATCTGATTAGCTGCAACAAGCTGCTCTTTTATCAAGTGCCAAGTGAGTTCTTTGACGCTCTGCTCGTAGTTCTTCTCAACGAACTCCTCGCCTTTATCCTTGTTGTTGTTCAGCATGATGCGCTTCAACAGAGCATCAGGGAACTGAAGTTTTCCTACTTTCTTCTCGCAGTAAGCACGCACATCAAGGATAAACTTATAGTCAGCATCAACAGCAAGCTGCGCTTTCAGACCCTCCGCAATCTTCTCGCGGAATGCTTTTTCATCCTTAACTGTGTCTTTTCCAAACATCTGATCAAAGAGTTCCTGGTCTACCGGATGCTTCTTATAGCGCTGAATATCGGTAATCTGATAGCTGAAGTTACCCTTGAAGTCCTTCACGCGGTCGCGTTCTACCTTCAAAAGTGATGCGATTTCAGCCTCACTCTCATATGCTTCGCTTGGGTTAATGGTAATAATATCACCTAATTTTGCACCATTAAAGAGTGCTTTTTGTGCTTCATTCTTGATGTAGTTAGGCATAATGGAAGCTGCCTCAACGGTAACTCCGCCTTCCTTTGTATTGCCCTGCTCATCGAGTTCGCGCAAGTCACCCTTCAACATGTCGTTATCTTCGTAGCTTTCTGCCTTTTCATAGCTGCCGCTACGTGATGCAAACATATCCACCTGACGGTCAATGAGCGCATCATCTACGGTGATTGTATAGTGATCTATCTTGTTGTGACCATTCAATTCAATCTTGAATTCAGGAGCAACAGCGATGTCAAAGGCGAAAGTATAAGGCGCCGGCTTCTCCAAATCCTGTGCTTCCTGCTTCTCTGAAGGCAGAGGTTCGCCCAACATCTGGATTTTATTGTCCTGCATATACTTGTAGATCTGCTCGCCAATGAGCTTGTTGATAGCATCCATTTTGGCTGATGCACCAAACTGTTTCTTAATCAGTCCCATTGGAACCATACCCGGACGGAAGCCTGGGTAGTTAGCTTTCTTGCGATAATCTTTCAATGTCTTCTCGACACTTGCCTGATAATCAGCCTCTTCAACGGTGATAGTCAGCAGACCATTCACCTTGTCAGGGTTTTCAAATGAAATGTTCATCTCTGATGTTTTTGTTTATATTATGATTGTTGTTTTCGCAATTTTCGGGACGCAAAATTACAGATAATTAGTGAATATACCTAATATATAAGAGAAAAATTTGTTTTTTTAACCATCAAGATAGACTGTTTCCCGAGCTATTACAAACAGAAAAGCGAAACAACAAGCAACAACATCAGTTCTCACGCAGCACAAACTGCACCACGTTTATCAGCATATGCCAATCTGCGCTCTTTGGAGAGAGACTGCGAGAGAGGCTTTTACAGTCGGCCTCTCTCCCCTTTTCCGGCTCCCTTTCCCTTATACTTGCTCTGCGAAGCATTGAAGTTATAGGTCACGGTAAGGCTCACACGACGCGAATACTCATAGCCATATTTGCTGACATTGACACGGTTTCCATAAGTATACGACTTGACTTCATTGGTTTTCAGCAGGTCGTTGACTGACAGGTTGACCGTCCATGCCTTATTACAGAACTGCTTGATGAGCTGAATACTAAGGTTGGAATTAGGCATCATATGGTTAAAGCCATAGTATTCACCAAAGGATTGACGGAAATTCACATGCACCGTGAAGTCATGAGGAAAGGCAAAACGATTGCGAAGTGTAAGGAAGAGATTCGGTTTATTCATGTTTCTGTTGCTTCCATAGCCTCTTGCATCAAAGCTTTGGCGGCTGAAATACAACTCATATGAGGGCTGATACCAACCGAATTTGGGCGAAGCCACAACCGAAGCATAAAGATATTGAAAGTTATCAAAATTGAGATTACGACCGAATCCTATATCCTGTCCGTTGTAAAGTGTAGCTGTCCATAGCATCGCATCCTTGGTATATTCATAGCCAATCTCAGCACTTAGCCACGAATAAGTGCCTGCAACACTTACACTCTGCACCTTTTCGGGACGCAGAAAAGGGTTTCCTCCCTCATAGAGATAGCGGTTGTCATACTGCACTTCATTGCTGAGCATGCCGTAACTCGGACGTTTCGTCTTGTAGACATAACCGCATTGAAATCCCCATTTGCCCTTCTGCCAAGCCAAAGAGAGCGAAGGAAACCAATCAGAATAGCGTCTGCTGGGGCCTTCTTGATACACTCCGAACTCGTAATAATCAGACACTACGTGCTCATAACGCAGGCCGGCATTGGCCGAGAAGTTGCCAAACGTGAATTGATATTCGGTAAATCCCGCTGCATTTCGCTCCTTAATCTCATTCGAAGCATTACTCACAACACCCTCATCATTACTGTATTCACTATGCGAATAAGTGCTCGTGAGTTCTGTCCCCACATTGAGAGAACCTTTCCAAAGCGGATAAGAGAGAATGAGTTTGCCTGCCCAAAGATGATTTTCCCGCAGATTATGCGTCGTAACCGTCTGGTTAGTAAGCTGTGAACTCGCTTCTTCACTCCGTTTGGTCTCATTGTTCTTATTCCACAAGGCCGTCAGATTGAGGTCTACTCCCACCTTTCCAAGTTTCCCCAAATAATAGGCGTTGGCTTCATGATTAGGGCCACCGAGCGCATTTGAAGTATAGGCTTGGTCGATATGTCCTATCGGATTGCCGTTCTTCGTGACGTCTTGCGTAGCTCCGATGGAATGCCCCTTGTCATAGAAATTGCGCGTCAAAGTGTAGCTGAAACCAACAGAATTGTCACTGTCGAAATCGTAACTTGTCCCCCATTTGCCGTAAAGTCCCCACGTGCGACTCATGTTTCGTATGTGCTGATCAACCACAATATCATTCGTTCCATTGATTTCTTCGCGGATATGTGGGTCTTGTGCATAAACCGAAGAGAACACATAAGCATCCATGAAGGTCTCCCAACCACCGTGACGATACTTCAGATAGTCTTCTTGGAAGCCTGTCAAATAGTCGTTATATTTCACATTATTATCGGCACGGAAGCTCAAACCTTCACCTTGCGAGCGCTTGGTTTTGATGCGGATGACGCTTTTCACAGTGGCATCATAACGTGCTCCAGGACTCGTGATGACTTCAACGGTCTTAATATCTGTAGACTTCAACTGCTCAAGTTCACTCTTGTTCTGCACCTTTTTGCTGTTGATATAGATTTCGGGCGTACCTTTTGAAAACACGTTCACGCTGCCGTCATTGCTTACATCAACGCGGGGCAGCTGGCGAAGCACGTCAGAAGCCGTTCCCACCTGTGCCAAAAGTGTGTTGGCAATGTCGACTGAAAGGCCGCCCGCAACAGGCTTAAACTGAGGCCGATTGGCCTTCACCACGACTTCTTTCAAGGCATGCACCTGTTCTGTCAGCGTCAATGTGCCGGCATCATCGCCGTTAATCTGCTTGAAAAGCGGGGCATATTCCACCGAGGTCAGCTTCAATAAATAAGATTGTTCCTGGGGAACCTCGATATGAAACCGCCCATTTTCATCGGTAACAGCACCCTGCACAAAGGTCGAATCAATAGGGTTCAACACCATTACATTCACAAAAGACAGGGGCTGCTGCTGTCCATTGACTACCTTTCCAACGACTGTCGGCGTTGCAGAAGCACTGACAAAAGAGAGCCACAGAAGGCCCGTTGCGAGGAGTTTCTTTTTCATACGATTGATATTTCTATAGCATTTGACGCTTAAACTCACCAAAAAGTCTATGCCAGACGCAATATTCCTTGTGTCTATTCCATTTACGCAGAAACTCGAATGCTGTGACATTAAAATACAAAAAAATAGAGACGAAACACTTTTTCTGTGCTTCGTCTCTATTTTTCCGGCGTCATCAATGTGTTATGACACGCCTTATTGTCTTTCAAGACATTAATTTTCTACAATCTTAACAGCTACACTGAGCTTGTCAATCTTTGCTTGTGTCTTGTTAATCTTCTTCTGCAATTTGTCGAGTTTCTTCTGACTGCTTTGCAATTTCTTATTGATTTTCTTTACTTTCTTAAGCTTCTTCATCGTTGACTTAGCGTCTTTCACAGTGTTTGAAGCGTTAGAAGTATTGAAATCTGTCGTAGCAGCATTTGCCTCAGCATTGATAGATGCAGCTTCTTCTGTCATAGAATTATACTTCATCTTTTCCTTTTCAAAATCTAACTGGAGTTTTTTCAGCTGTGTGTTAAGCTGCAATACTTCTTTTTCACGCTTGAGATCTTTCACAGTTTCTTCGCCTTGAGCGAATGCAAATACGGCAATCATCACTGCCACACATGTAAATAATAGTCTTTTCATCATTTTATCCTTTATACATTAAGATTGCAAATATAGAAAGAAATAACATATCCTACAAACATTTTTGATATAAAAATTAAATAAAAGAAAAGAAATTTCACCTTGTTTCCACTTAAGAAAAGGGAAATATGTTAATTTTAATCATGAATATTTACAACAGCAATGAAATGCCTGAAGAATTTGAAACAAAGACAAACTCCAAGCCAAATGCAAGCCAAAATTCATGAGCTTGCAATGCAATGACAATCAACAAGTTACAAAAGAAGCAGCAAAACAAGCAATGAAATGCCATTGAAAAGCAGTGTAACTTGCGTCAGATTACAACGCATTCTGACTTAAATCACAGCATGGTTTGAGTCAAATAGCAACGTAACATGAATGGAGTTACATGCCAAAGAGATGGAAACGAAAGCGTTGAAATCATGAAATGGCTTTGCACAAGCGCTGAAAACGCATTTTTATTTCTATTTGACTGCGTTCTGAAGTGTTAAAAACAGAAAAGAAATTAAACAAAAAGCATGAAGCCAAAGACCTAATTATGCCAACTCTGCCCTAACAAGAGGAAGAACGTAGCTAATGCAACGACAACATTAACTATCATAGCAAATACAAACATCAGCCAGCCGGCAAGCTTTCCTTTCGCTATACCAAAATTAAAAGAACATATAGCAATCACGATTATTCCCACAATAAAAAGAAACGGAATAAGCTCATCCGGCGCAGAAGTGAGCTGAAAATAAGCCGGAAACAACTGAAAAACAAACCACCCTAACAAATAAACTATCCATTGATACTTTATGAATTTTTCCATAATATACATGTATTAGTGAAACATAATTCTATGAACCAGCTTGCAATAGGCCTATTATACACATGGGATTACTTACGAGCAATGCTGAATTTCCTTTCATAGGGTTCGGCCTTTCCCATTTTGTTTTGTTTCCTCCTCTACTCTTTTACCTCTCGTAAGCCTCGTCTTCTTCATTGGGTTTGAACTTTCTGTAGACGAAGTTCTCGCTCAGATAATTCTTGCGTACTACGGGATTGGCTGCCAATTCCTCGGAAGAACCATGAAAAAGAATGCGACCTTCGAACAAGAGATAAGCGCGGTCGGTGATGGATAGCGTTTCCTGCACGTTGTGATCGGTAATGAGAATGCCGATGTTACGATATTTCAAGCGCCACACAATGTGCTGAATATCCTCCACAGCAATAGGGTCTACGCCCGCAAAAGGCTCGTCGAGCATGATAAATTTGGGGTCGATGGCCAAGCAACGTGCTATCTCCGTACGGCGGCGTTCGCCTCCCGAAAGCTGGTCACCCTTGTTCTTTCGCACCTTGTTCAGACGGAACTCACTGATGAGACTCTCCAATTTCTCGAGCTGTTGAGTATGCGAAAGCTTCGTCATTTCAAGCACTGCCATGATGTTATCCTCAACACTCAGCTTGCGAAACACGCTGGCTTCCTGCGGAAGATAACCTATACCAGCCCGCGCCCGCTTGTAAACGGGGTAGTTGGTAATCTCTTCATCGTCGAGATAAACATGGCCTTCGTTGGGTACAACGTTACCCGTTGTCATATAGAAAGACGTGGTTTTGCCCGCACCATTAGGCCCGAGAAGTCCTACAATCTCACCTTGTTTGACGTTGATGCTTACCCCATTGGCCACCGTTCGTTTGCCATAGCGTTTCACAAGGCCTTCTGTTCGGAGCGTTGTCAGATGTGTTTCGTCCATATTTTCTTTCATTTTGATGCAAAGTTAGTTGAAATCAAGAGGATAACAAAATAAAAAATCAAAAACTATAAGGTTTATAGCAGTTTTTCAGAGGAATTTGGTTACTTTTGCAACAAATAAGAATAAGGATAATCATCATGTTTATTTTCAAGCTGTTCTATAAATACCTCACCACTTTCGGGAGCTATCTGCTGCTGATGGGACGGTCGATTGCCGTGCCGGAAAGAATGAGAATGTTTTTCAAACGCTATGTCAAGGAGATGTCACAACTTGGTGTCGACTCCATCGGTATTGTACTTTTGATTTCGTTTTTCATTGGTGCAGTGATTTGCATCCAGATGAAAGTCAACATTCAAAGCCCCTGGATGCCTCGCTGGGTGTCGGGATATACAACGCGTGAGATTATGCTGTTGGAGTTCTCGAGCAGTATCATGTGTTTGATTTTGGCAGGAAAAGTGGGGTCGAACATCGCTTCAGAATTGGGAACAATGCGCGTAACGCAGCAGATTGACGCCCTCGATATCATGGGAGTGAACTCTGCAAACTATCTGATTTTGCCTAAAATATTGGGGTTGGTAACGATGATGCCGTTCTTGGTTGTATTCAGTTCGGCCCTCGGAATCCTTGGAGCTTACAGCACAGCTTACATCGGACACATGCTCTCTCCTGATGATTTGACCCTCGGCATACAGCATTCTTTCAACGCATGGTTTATCTGGATGAGTATCATTAAGAGCATGTTCTTTGCCTTTGTCATTGCCAGTGTGTCGTCATTCTTCGGCTATACGGTCGAAGGAGGCTCTGTTGAAGTGGGTAAGGCGAGTACGGATGCCGTGGTTTCCAGCAGCGTTTTGATTTTGTTCTCAGATGTATTCCTAACCCAGTTACTGTCATGATAGAAGTTAAGCACCTATATAAATCGTTCGGAGATAAAGAGGTATTGAAGGATATCAATGCCGTTTTTGAAGACGGGAAGACCAATCTTATTATCGGACAGAGCGGTAGTGGAAAGACGGTTCTCATCAAGAACCTCGTCGGACTGCTTGAACCTACGAGTGGAGAAGTGCTCTATGACAACCGCAACTTCGTCACAATGTCGAAGAAAGAGAAAGTGTTGATGCGGCGGGAAATGGGTATGATCTTCCAAAGTGCAGCGCTTTTCGACTCTCTCTCAGTATTGGAGAACGTGATGTTCCCCTTGGATATGTTCTCAACAATGAACTATCGGGAGCGCGTGAAGCGTGCACAGGAATGCTTGGACCGCGTGAATTTGATAGATGCCCAGCAGAAGTTTCCGGATGAAATATCGGGAGGTATGCAGAAACGTGTGGCCATAGCGCGGGCCATCGTACTCAATCCGAAGTATCTTTTCTGTGATGAGCCGAACTCGGGGCTTGATCCTAAGACGTCATTGGTTATTGATGAACTGCTTTCGGGCATCACTAAAGAATTCAATATCACGACTATCATCAACACACACGACATGAACTCGGTGATGGGAATTGGCGAAAACATCATGTTTATCTATCATGGACGCAAGGAATGGCAGGGCAACAAGAATGAAATCATGAGCTCCACAAACAAGAAACTCAATGACCTTGTCTTTGCAAGCGACCTGTTCAGGAAAGTGAAAGAGGTGGAAACGGAAGGTCACAACACGCACAACGTCGAAAAGAGAGAAGCGAAATAGAAAGTATCTCTACCCAATTCTTCCCTAAAGAATGAGGGATATAAAATGCAGATAAACTCTAAGCTTTATCCTTTTACCATGCTAAGAATCTGTAGTGGCTTATTCGATAAAGTCAATTATCCTATTTATAATTACGTTTTTCTTCAGAAGTTTAATTCATAAAGCAAACTACTCCCCTCTCCTTGGAGAGGAGTTGGAGGTGAGGCTTCACCTCATATACCACACTCCCCCACGCTCAACCATTGGCACTATCACCTGTTCCTTGGTCTTATCGCCATAGGAAAACATCAGGAAAGCATTGCCGGTGTGGTGCAAGGTATCAATAGTGGCACTGCGGATTGTGATTTCTTTGATGCCCTGATGTTCTTTGTTCTGCTGTGCAATAAACATCTTTGCATTGTCAATCAACTGTTCACGATAGGAAGAGGGAATGCTGTCAGGGCGAAAAGAGCCATCGACAAAGGCCGCATAATCATCATGAAGCAGATAATCATAATAGATTTTAGCCGTCTTTCCAACAATCTCTGCGGCATCTTTTTCCTGCTTCTTACAACCGAAAAGCAAGCATGAGAAACATATAAAAAACAGGACTTTCTTCATAGAATCTATAAAAAAGCCTCCTTCCCTGCACGCGGAAGGAAGGAGGAAACTATTTATTTCTGACGGATAAACACATTGATAGGACAACCATGCATGCTCCAATTCTCGCGTATCTTATTCTCCAAGAAGCGGCGGTAGTTCTCCTTTACATACTGTGGCAGGTTGGCATAGAACACAAACGAGGGTATCTGGGTGTTCGGAAGCTGCGTACAATACTTGATTTTGATGTATTTTCCCTTCACACTCTGTGGTGGATAAGCCTCGATAATCGGCAGCATTACCTCGTTAAGCTTTGAAGTTCCCACGTGCGTTTTACGGTTCAGATAAACCTGTTTGGCCGTTTCGAGCACACGGAAGATGCGTTGTTTGGTCAAAGCTGAAGCGAAAATAATGGGGAAGTCAACGAAAGGTGCCATGCGATTGCGTATGGCTGCCTCGAAAGTATCTATCACTTTCTGCGACTTCTCCTCTACTAAATCCCACTTGTTTACCACGACAACAAGACTCTTGTTGTTCTTCTGAATGAGCTGGAAGATATTCATATCCTGCGCTTCAACACCGCGGGTAGCATCCAACATGAGTATACATACATCGCTGTTCTCAATGGCTCGGATAGAACGCATCACGCTATAAAACTCCAAGTCCTCGCTAACCTTGTTCTTACGACGTATACCTGCGGTATCAACAAGATAGAAATCGAAACCGAACTTGTCGAACCTTGTGTAGATACTGTCACGCGTTGTGCCTGCTATCTCGGTCACAATGTTGCGATCTTCACCAATGAAAGCATTGATGATACTGCTCTTTCCTGCATTCGGGCGACCCACAACAGCAAAGCGCGGGATTTCATCTTCAATGGTTTCTGGGTTTTCCTGTGGCAGCTTGTCAACGATCATATCAAGCAGATCGCCTGTACCTCCACCAGTTGCAGCACTGATACACTGCGGTTCGCCTATGCCCAACTTATAGAATTCGGCTGCCTCGTAGTACTCACTGCTATTGTCAACCTTGTTAGCAACAAGGATAACAGGCAGCTTTGCACGGCGAAGAATTGTGGCAACATCCTCATCCCAGTCGGTAACCCCTGTGGTAACATCGACAAGGAAGAGCACCAAATCGGCCTCTTCTGTGGCAACAAGCACCTGACGGCGTATTGCATCTTCAAATATATCATCGGATTTTACGACCCAACCGCCTGTATCTACAACTGAAAACTCCTTTGCATTCCATGAGCATTTGCCATACTGACGGTCGCGAGTTGTGCCTGCCGTGTCGCTGACAATGGCGCGACGAGATTGCGTCAAGCGGTTAAAAAGCGTAGACTTACCTACATTCGGGCGGCCTACAATAGCTACTAAATTTGCCATACTGTTTGTTTAATTTCTGAAGTTATACATTCTTCGGCCCTCCTTTTGACGGAGAGTATGCCCTCTTTCTATTCAGGGCCAAATATTTTTCCTTATTTTCTGTTCTTTCAAACAAGCTTTTTTGCCAACCCGCAAGCTCGTTTTTCTCCCTTTAGGAATGTTGAAGCAGGTTATAGGAGAGGTTTCCTTTTACTCCGGATTATACCCAAAGCTATCCAATTCCCGTTGTGATGAGCGCCAGTCTTTGTCCACTTTGACGAACGTTTCGAGGAAAATCTTCTTGCCAAAGAACTTTTCCAAAGCCTTACGTGCCTCCGAACTAACTTTCTTCAAGGCTATACCTTGATGACCAATGATAATTCCTTTCTGGCTGTCGCGCTCCACATAAATCACTGCATTGATATGAATGACAGAGTCGTTTTCCTTAAATCGCTCCACACGTACCTCTACACTATAAGGTATTTCCTTATCATAATAGAGCAAAATCTTCTCGCGAATGATCTCACTTACAAAGAACTTAGCCGGCTTATCAGTAAGCTGATCCTTATCGAAATACGCAGGTGACTCGGGAAGAAGCTCCTTAATACGTTTCAAGAGCATATCAACACCAAACTTATTCTTGGCAGAAAGAGGCAAAATCTCTGCGTTGGGAAGCAGCGAGTGCCATTTCGTTACAATGTCACCAAGCGTTTTTTGGTCGCTCTCATCAATCTTATTCACTAAGAGAAGCACAGGAATCTTCATCTTCTTGACCTTATCAAGGAACTCCATATTCTTCTCCGGGTTCTCTACAACATCAGTAACATAAAGCAGAATATCGGCATCTGTGAGTGCGGATTCAGAGAAAGCAAGCATCATCTCCTGCATCTTGTAGTTGGGTTTCAACACTCCCGGCGTATCAGAAAACACGATCTGACAGTCATCTGTATTGACAATTCCCATGATACGATGACGCGTTGTCTGCGCCTTGAACGTAGCAATACTGATGCGTTCGCCGACGAGTTGGTTCATCAGCGTACTCTTTCCAACATTCGGATTGCCTACAATGTTTACGAAACCTGCCTTATGCATAATGTCATTCTGTTATTGATTGTTTCAAACAGAAAAACGCATCATCTTATTATACAAATAAGAAAGATGCGTTTCTCTGTATATATGGTCTGTCAAGACTACTTCACCATTGCAGCAGAAGCACCGTCATAGGCCCACTTCAAATAAGAAGCACCGTTGACAAAACCTGCTCCAAACGCTGTCAATATAATGTTATCACCTTTCTTGAGGTCTTTTTCAAAGTCCCAAAGAACCAATGGCATGCAAGCAGCACTCGTGTTTCCATAGCGCTGAATGTTTACCAATACCTTCTCCATCGGTGCACCAATACGCTTGGCTACAGCTTCTATAATACGCAGATTAGCTTGATGTGTAACGACATAGTCCACATCATCCATCGTAAGATGATTGCGCTTGAGTATCTCTTCACAGTCATCACCCATGGCAGTAACGGCATAACGGAATACGAAACGCCCCTCCTGATAGGTATAATGCATACGATGATCAACTGAATAATGCGATGAAGGACAAACCGACCCGCCTGCTTTCACATGCAGGAAAGGTAGTCCTTTGCCGTCTGTACGATGGTAAGAATCAATGAGTCCGATGTTCTCTTCCTCTGTCGCTTCCACCATAACAGCACCTGCACCATCACCAAACAGCGGACAAGTAGCGCGATCCTGATAATCGGTTATTGATGACATCTTGTCTGCTCCAATAACGATGATACGCTTATGGCGGCCACTTTGGATCATATTACAAGCCACATCAAGTGCATACATGAAACCACAGCAGGCAGCAGAGAAGTCGAATGCAAACGCATTCTTCAGTCCAAGCTTACCCAAGACGATAGATGCCGTCGAAGGATGTATGTAATCTGGGGTGGTAGTTGCTACGAGAAGTGCATCAATGCTATCGGGATCAACACCGGTTTTCTTTATCAAGAGCTTTGCAGCCTTGCGCGCCATATAGGACGTTCCGAGTCCTTCTTCAGTCAGAATACGGCGTTCCTTAATGCCCGTTCGTGTGACTATCCACTCATCATTGGTGTCAACAATGCGTGAAAGTTCCTCATTATTGAGGACATAGTCGGGCACATAGCCGGCAACACCAGTGATGATAGCGTTGATATTTCCCATTATTCAGCTACTTCCTTAACAACAGCAACCTTGCCTCTGTAGTAACCACAAGTAGGACATACAGTGTGGTAAACATAATAAGCGCTACAGTTTGGACATACTGCCAACGTAGGAGCTACTGCCTTATCATGCGTTCTTCTCTTGAGTGTACGAGTCTTTGACTGTCTTCTTTTAGGATGTGCCATAATCTTTTAACTTTTAATCTTTAACTTTTCTATTCTTCTAATCTCAAATCGGATAGTGCTTCCCAACGTGGATCCACTGCATTCTCATCTTCATCCCCACTACTTCGGGTAGCAGAATGCGCTTCGAGCATACTTATCATAGCAGGGTTGCATTTTCCAGGTGCATGCACATGCTTGATGGGGATATTGAGTTCAATGGATTCATAGACAAACCATGCGATATCGAGTATTCCTTCTTCCTCGGCCACCGTCACAAGATCGTCTTCCTCTGAGTAGCTTTCTCCGAACTTAGCAGCCATTCGGCAATCTGCCTCTATAAGCTGATCCATGTCGTCAAGACAAAGATCACAGGGCACAACGACGCTGCCAACAGTATGAAAGTCCACGTCAAAATAATCATCAGTGCGGTTCACTGTTACCGTTGTGTGTAGCCGACCATGTTGCACATCAGCAGTCTCAAGCGACTGAAAAAATGCATCATCAAAGTCAAACTCAAGGACATTCTGCCCTTGTTCCAACGCTTTCAGGTCGATTTTATAGACTTCTGAACTTCCCATACGGGCTGCAAAGTTACAAATATTTTCTGAAATTAACCAATGAAAGCGTTAAAAAAATATTATTTCCACTACGTGTTTAAGCAGCCAACAGCTTTGTCAACCATTCAAACTACCAACAAATATCTTAATATCAACATTTCATCTACCCACTATTTTTCAACATAATTCAACTTGATATCATCGATATCGCTTGTCTATATTAATTAAGGTACACATTCGTGCAACGTCTTGAAGCGTTCTGTTTCTCATCATTCAGTCCACAATCTTCCCTTTTAATCAATGTCACCTCCCCTCTTTCTCCACCATAATTTCTTTCTTTCCACTCCTTCAAGCAAGCTGAATGATTTGTAAACTAAATTCAAACCAAATTTGGAATCGCTGCAAAAAATCATTATCTTTGCCGTAGGGAAGGAAGCATGCATGCCTTCCCTTTTTTGTTGACACGCACCAAATAAGGATGCAATCTGCGTCATATTGCATCCTTATTTGCGTCAAAACACTGCGTGATTTGCGTCAAAATACAAGATAACATGACAGAGAATGCAAGCTGACATGAAGCAAAATGCAATGGATTTCATAGGAAAATGCACTTTTATATGAGTTTACTCAGATTTCAAGAAGCTGCTCAACAGACAGAGACTGTATTCATTTTTTACTATTTTCAATGCCGTTTTTCAAACTGAAAACAGCTGAAGAAGAGGTGTTCTAAAGGGAGATAAACCGTCGGCAAACCTTTTCACAACTCAGGAAGTATGATGCGAAACGTGGTGCCTTGCCCCACTTCAGATTGCTTGACGAATATCTTTCCATGATGATATTCCTCAACAATGCGTCGTGCCAGCGACAAACCAAGGCCCCACCCGCGCTGCTTGGTCGTGAAACCGGGGCGAAACACGTTCTTCATGTCCTTCTGTCGGATACCTTTTCCCGTGTCAACAAGGTCAATCACGACCGTCTGTTCCTTTTGCATAACATAGATATCTATGCGACCGCTTCGACCTTCCAAGGCATCAACAGCATTCTTGCAGAGGTTCTCAATGACCCATTCAAAGAGCGAAACATTGAGGTTCAGCATCACTTTTTCAGCCGAAGCATGCAGCATGATGACCACCGTGCGCGACGTTCGACTGTCCATGTAGGCCACAACTCGCTGCAACACAGCTATCAAGTCGGCCTGTTCGGGCGTGGGTTGAGAGCCGATTTTCGAGAAGCGGTCAGCGATAAGCTGAAGCCGTTTCACGTCGTTGTCCATCTCAGAAAGCAGTTTATCATCGGGATAAGCCTCTTTCATAATCTCCATCCAGGCCATAAGACTGGAAATAGGTGTGCCGAGTTGATGAGCCGTTTCCTTGCTCAAACCTACCCAAACATGGTTTTGTTCGGCACGTTTCAAGGTCAGAAGTGCGAAAACAGCAAGGCCGGCAAAGAGCAAAATGACGCCCAACTGGACATAAGGATACCAGGACAAGCGGCGCAGAAGCAACGACTCGGCATAGCATACATCAATATAATCGTTGCGGTTGTCAAGCATAATGCGGATGACATGACCGTCAGTGCGCATGCGTTGAGCTTGGGCAACGGCGTCTTTTATACTGTCTGCCTGGTTCTTTCCCTGCAGTTTTACATTGCGATAGGTCTGAACATGCCCCTGTCGGTTAATGACAATCACTGGAATAGTGTGGTTTTCATTGATTACTTTCAATACAAGTGCAAGATCGGTATGCTCATCTGCTGCGTTCAAAGAACGCATTGCTTCGGCCCATACCTCCATTCGCGTGGCCTCTTCCTTGGCCAAATCGCTGATGAGAAGATGAGAAACCACCACGGAAGCAAAGGCTATCAGCACGGCAACCATGATGAAAAGAAGGCGTATGTTGTGCAAACGGTCAGTCCACTTCATATCTTCTACAACGTGTTTTCTCTTGGTTTATTACTTACAAAGGATGTATAAGCATTTTATTCCAACAGTTCACGCAGCCAAACGAAATTCCAATCCGCCCCGCACTGCAGTGTCTTCGCTTTCCTTTTTCAGGCAACAAGTTGAACTTCTTGCTTTTTCTTACCCGTTAATTTGCAGTTTACACAGCAATTCATTAACTTTGTCAAATCTACCGAAACAGACCGAAAACATGCTAAGTTTGCGCAAAGAGAGGTGCAACTTCAAGATAATCGGCCCATGAAGAAAAACAAAAGAGAAGAAACAATCGATTAAAATCTAAAATAAAATGGAAAGAACATGGAGATGGTTTGGCAAGAATGACAAGATTACGCTGGCCATGTTGAAGGAAATCGGAGTAGAAGGCATCGTCACTGCACTGCATGATGTGCCGTTAGGTGAAGTGTGGACACGCGAGAAAATCCACGACCTCAAGACGTATATCGAAAGCTATGGCATGCGCTGGAGCGTGGTGGAGTCGCTGCCTGTGACTGAAACGATCAAGTATGGTGGCTCAGATCGCGACCAACAGATAGAGACTTACAAGATAAGTCTGCGCAACTTAGCCGCTGAAGGCATACATACGGTTTGTTATAACTTCATGCCTGTGCTCGATTGGGCACGTACCGATTTGCTCCATGCCAACCCAAATGGCAGCAGCAACTTATACTTCAGCATTCCCGAGTTCGCCTATTTCGACATATATATCCTCAAGCGTGAGGGAGCAAGAGAAAGCTGGGCAACCTTCAAAACCCTCGGTCCTGACGGGCAACCCAATGGCCGTGACATTCTGAAAGAGGTTGATGCATTAGCCAAAACCATGACTCCTGAGAAAGATCATGCCCTCGTTGAGAACATCGTTATCAAGACTCAGGGCTTCGTTAGCGGCAACTTCAAGGAAGGAGACGAGCATCCTGTGGAGCTGTTCCGCGAACTTCTTGCGCTCTATAAAGGCATTGACAAGGCTCAACTGCGTGAAAACATGCGCTATTTCCTAAGTGCCATCATGCCGGTTTGCAACGAATGCGACATGTATATGTGTGTACATCCCGATGATCCACCATTCCAAATCCTCGGACTTCCACGCATTGTAACCTGTGACGAAGACGTCCGGTGGTTCCTGAATGCCGTGCCCGACAAGCACAACGGACTGACCTTCTGTGCCGGAAGCTTATCAGCCGGTGCACAGAACGACCTGACAAAGATGGCCGAGAAGTATGCCAACCGCACTTGGTTCGTGCATCTGCGCAGCTGTCATGTGTTTCCTAATGGCGATTTCACAGAGGCAAGCCACCTCGGAGGAAGGGCCGACATTATCGAACTCTGCCGTATCTTTGAGAAAGAAGAGCAGTGCAGGAAAGACAATCCCAATGTAGCGAGACTGCCGATGCGCGTAGATCACGGCATGACTATGCTGGGAGATGAGACCAAAGGCTATAATGCGGGCTACAGTTTCTTAGGCCGTATGTTTGCAATGGGACAGGTTCAAGGCATTCTGGCGACTGTCGACAACGAACAAGGCATCAGATATCAGCAGCCGGGATTTTATGACTAATCAAACTAAAACATATATATCATGAAACTGACAGAACTATTAAGCGACAGCTATAATGCCGAAGAATGGAGAAACAAGGGGTATGAACTGCCACAGTTTGACATCAGAGCCGTGCGTAAAAATACCTTTGAAAACCCCACATGGGTACACTTTGGGGGCGGAAACATCTTTCGTGCTTTCCCCGCGGCTATCTTGAATGATGCGCTGAACACGGGAAAATATGACCGCGGTGTCATTGTTGCAGAGACTTTCGACTATGAGGTCATCGACAAAGCCTATACGCCTTATGGCAATCTTTCGCTGCTCGTAAGTCTTCAGTCATCGGGAACGATCGAGAAGAAAGTCATTGCCAGCGTGACCGAAGCCCTCAAAGCCGACCCTCAGTTTACCGATTGGAAGCGATTGACTGACATCTTCTGCAAGCCTTCCTTACAGATGATATCATTCACTATCACTGAAAAAGGATACAGTTATAATGAAGATGATTTAGCACGTGGCATGACTCCGGTCTTTGCCTTGGGTAAGGTGACGGCATTACTCTATGAGCGTTACAAGGCAGGAAGGCTCCCGTTGACCGTTCAGAGCATGGACAACTGCTCGCATAATGGCAGTAAAGTGCAGGCAGGAGTATTTGCCTATGCTGAGCGTTGGGCCAAAGACGGACTTGTTCCGCAGGAGTTCGTGGACTATCTGAAAGACGAAAGCAAGATCACTTTCCCTTGGTCGATGATTGACAAGATTACTCCGCGCCCCCATGAAAAGGTGAAAGCACTCTTAGCTGCTGACGGATTTGAAGACAACGACTATATCGAAACCACCCGACACACCTTTACCGCGCCTTTCGTGAATGCCGAAGAAACGCAGTATTTAGTTGTTGAAGACCACTATACCAACGGACGTCCGCCTCTCGATTTAGGCGGAGTGCTCTACACAACGCGCGAAACCGTGGATAAAGTAGAAACGATGAAGGTCACCACTTGCCTGAACCCATTGCATACAGCCATGGCTATTTTCGGCTGTCTGCTTGGCTATGACCTCATTTCTGCAGAGATTGCAGACGCCGACATCCGTGCCTTGGTGCAGAAAATAGGGTATATCGAGGCCATGCCCGTTGTGGTTGACCCAGGTGTTCTCAATCCTTATGAGTTCATTGGTGCCTTCATCAACAAGCGCTTACCCAATCCGTTCATGCCCGACACGCCACAACGCATCGCCTCTGACACGTCACAGAAGCTGTCCATTCGCTTTGGGGAAACCATCAAGAAGTATATTGCGCGCGGTTTAGACAAGTGTAATCTCATCCTTATCCCCTTGACTTTGGCCGGCTATGCCCGCTATCTGAAAGGCATTGACGACGTGGGAAAGCCTTTCACTCCGTCGCCCGATCCACTGCTCGATGAACTGCAAAGCATCGTTGCCCCACTTGAAATCGGCAGCAAAAAGCAAGACTTCAGCTGTCTGAAAGAGCTCTACAGTCGCAAGGATATATTCGGTTTAGACCTCTATGAGGCTGGTCTTGGCGAACAGATTGAAGCCTTTGTCAAAGAACTCTATGCCGGAAAGGGAAGTGTGCGCTCAGTGTTACACCGCTATACTACGACAAGATAAGCCACAAGAATAAACAGATGAAGCGCTGCATCTCTCATAGCTGCAGCGCTTTTTCTTGTGGATAAAGTAAAAAGCACCATGAAAGCACCCCCTGCTTTCTTATGCTTACGCTCACTATACCCATGCAACGGTTCTGCATAAATACGTATATGAATGTATAAATTGCAAATTCTCAAAGTTGTTTACAAATTCAGTCGTAAGCTTTGAATATTTGAAAAGCAAGGCATCCTCATGCTAAACCATCGCCGATTTTTAATGAGTTACAAAGCACTGACTGTCAAAACGTTACAAAACTCCACAGAAAACACAACATAAAATCATGCTGAAAATCGCTGCAATCTGCGTCAAATCACCGCACAATCTGCATTGAAACACACCATAAAATAAATGAAACAGCAAGGTAAAGTGACTGAGATTGCAAGGCAAGAGGACTGAAATGAGGAAATCCAAGCACTGAAATCACTTCAAAACAGCACCGAAATTGTCTTTTCATTTCTATTTGGTCATCCCTGAAAATGTTAAAAACTGACAAGGAACTTTACAAGAGAGCCACAACATCACAGGGCAATTGCGCAGAAACCTGCATATCAGTTAAGCGTTCAAAATGAAATACATACCTTTTCATATCGCTTTATTCATTTCGTTTTTATAATATAATAAAGAAATGTATTAAGCTATATTTCCACCTAAGAATAAGCATCCAATCAGACGAATTGCCTGTGAAAATGTTGCTTTTTCAAAAATATTTTAAAATTTCCTTGCTTTTATCATTGCTTATTGTTATCTTTATCGCCGAAATACTTGTGTGCAGAACAAGCAGTGTTCATAATACCATGCAAAAGAATACTACAGAGCTACCTACATAGAAAGCATCTTGAAGCGAACGCTGCACACGACATGAACCTTATTAAATGCCAATAAAATGAGCTATGGAACAAAGCGATAATCTATCTATGCCATTATCTTTTTTAATGTCATGCCCATTGCCATATGATGAAATGCCTTGTCAAAAAGGCATCAACGGCTATGTGTCGAGCCGCTGCAGACGGTCTTCTTAAAGTTTGTTATCTGCATAAGGAAATCTCAAGAACAAATCAAAGTGCCGATGAACATCGCGATAAAAAAGCGACTGCTGACCTTAGTTTTGCTGCTCTCTGCTTGCAGTCTGTGCCCGACTCTCCAAGCAAAAGGTGACTATCCTTATCGAAATGCGAAGTTACCTACCGCTGAACGTGTGGCCGATCTCCTCAATCGTATGACGCTTGAAGAGAAGATCGGTCAGCTGAGATGCTTGTTGGCATGGGACTACTACACGCTACAGCAAAACAAAGTATATCCTTCTGACACCTTCAAGAAAGACATTGCAGAAGGCAACATCGGCATGCTTTGGGCTACGTTCCGCGCTGATCCCTGGACAAAAAAGAGTCTGTCCAACGGTCTTACCCCCTATCTGGCAGCACAAGCAGCCAACACTTTGCAGAAATATGCTATCGAACACACGCGCTTAGGCATTCCTCTGTTCTTTGCAGAAGAAGCTCCTCATGGGCACATGGCTATCGGGACAACGGTTTTCCCTACAGGATTAGCGCTTGCTGCCACATGGAATACAGACCTTACCGAAACGACAGGGCAATGTATAGCACGCCAGATCAGGTTGCAAGGAGCACACATCAGTTTCGGCCCTGTACTCGATTTGACAAGAGATCCGCGTTGGTCGCGCGTGGAAGAAAGCATGGGGGAAGACCCTGTTCTGACAGCCTGCATGGGGGCAGCAATGGTGAAAGGTCTTGGAGGAGGAAAGCATTCACAACCTTATGCCACAATCCCGACACTGAAACACTTCGTGGGTTATGGTACTACAGAAGGCGGACAGAACGGCTGTCAGACGATTGGTGGACTGCGAGATATATGCCAAAACTTCTTCCTTCCATTTCAGAAAGCGATTGAAGCAGGGGCAACTTCCGTCATGACTTCCTATAATTCGATGGATGGCATGCCCTCAACAGCCAATGAATGGCTCTATAATGACGTTCTGCGCAAACGTTGGAATTTCACCGGATTTGTTATTTCAGACCTCTACAGTATTGACGGATTATGGCATACGCACCATGTGGCGCACACACTGACTGAGGCAGGTGCAATGGCACTGAAAGCCGGAGTAGACGTTGACTTGGGCGGACGTGCCTATCAACGGTTGGCCGAAGCCGTGGAGAAAGGGTGGGTAAAAGAATGTGTTATCGACTCTGCCTGTGCCCGAATACTGCGTATGAAGTTTGAGATGGGACTTTTCGAACATCCTTTCGTCAATGTACGTGCAACACAAGATATCAACAACACGGTCGACAAGGATGTGGCATTGAAAGCTGCGCAGCAACTCATTACGCTGTTGAAAAACCAAAACAACACCCTACCTCTCAAGAGAAACATCAAGATTGCCTTAGTGGGCCCTAACGCGGACAATGCTTATAACATGCTGGGGGACTACACGGCACCGCAAAAAGAGGGCAATGTGAAGACCGTATTAAGGGGCATTCAGTCTAAAATCTCTATGCAACAGATTAAATATGTGCAGGGATGTGCCATCCGAGATACTGCCAACAGCACTATTCCCGAAGCCGTTGCCGCAGCACGGTGGGCTGATGTTGTGATAGCAGTCGTAGGTGGTTCGAGTGCCAGAGATTTCAAAACGAATTATCAAGCAACAGGAGCAGCCGAAGTGAACGCCCAACAAATGAGCGACATGGAGTCGGGAGAAGGCTATGACCGCGCCACATTGTCGTTATTGGGACGGCAGAATGAACTGTTAGCTGCCTTGAAACAAACAGGCAAGCCACTTGTGGTAGTCTATATTGAAGGGCGTCCGCTGCAGAAGAATTGGGCTGCTCAACATGCCGATGCACTGCTCACGGCCTATTATCCAGGGCAGGAAGGCGGACAAGCTATCGCCGATGTACTCTTTGGTGACATCAACCCCGCGGGCCGTCTGCCTATCTCCGTGCCTGCACATGTAGGCCAGTTGCCCTGCTATTACAATAAGCGCATGCCCGCTCCCCACGACTATGTAGAGATGAAGGCAGTGCCATTATATGCCTTTGGCTTCGGACTAAGCTACACAACATTCCATTATGACAACCTAAGAATAGAGAAACGCGGTGCCAATCGGTTTCATGTCACCTTTGATGTCACCAATACGGGCGACAGAGATGGTGAGGAAGTGGCACAGCTCTACATGCACGATCAGGTGGCATCCGTAGTTCAGCCGATACTGCAATTGAAACACTTCGCACGCATCTTCATACCAAAGGGGGAAACTAAACAGGTGGCATTCGACATTCTCCCAGAAGATCTGACGTTTATCGGAGCAGATATGAACCCCACCATTGAACCTCGTCCGATAGATGTCTGCATAGGAAGTGCTTCGAACAATATCCTGCTCAAAAGTACCATAAATACAGAATAAACAGGTAATATACCCTTATCGAACAGTCAGCAATTATGAACATCAAGAAAATAGTATTGGGCATTATGGCCCTCATCACCTCAATCACAGTCGCTGCACAAGGCGATGTGTACAAGCGTTCGCAAAGCTATGAATGGCCTACCGACCCACTTGTGGTGAGAAAGCTCAAGCAATGGCAAGACTTGAAGTTTGGTGTGCTCATTCATTGGGGACTTTATGCCGTACCGGGAATAGTGGAATCATGGTCTATCTGCGATGAGAATTGGATTTCACGTGACACGACAAAGACCTATCAACAATACAAAGAGTGGTATTGGGGGTTGTGCAAGCAGTTCAATCCCACACGATTTGAACCAGAACAATGGGCCTCAACGTTTAAGAATGCAGGTATGAAATACATGCTGTTCACCACGAAGCATCATGATGGTTTCTGCATGTATGACTCTAAACAAACCGATTTCACCATTGCCCAACACGCATTTCGTGACAATCCTAAACGCGATATACTGCGCCATGTGCTTCAAGCATTCCGCAACAAAGGCTTCATGATTGGCGAATACTATTCAAAACCCGACTGGCACTCACAGGACTATTGGTGGGATGTCTATCCAATCAAGCACGGACGCAATGTCAACTACGACATCAAGCAATGGCCCTGGCGATGGAATGCGTTTAAGAAATTTGTCCATGCACAAACAGAAGAGCTGCTGAGCAACTATGGCAAGATAGACATTCTGTGGCTTGATGGCGGATGGGTATGCAAGAAAAACCAGCAAGACATAGACATGCCACGCATTGCCTCGCGTGCAAGAGAACTTCAACCCGGTCTGATTATCGTCGACCGCACTATTCATGGGCCATACGAAAACTATCAGACACCCGAGCGAACTATACCTGAAAAGCAGCTCAACTTCCCTTGGGAAAGCTGTATCCCGCTATCGAATGACTGGGGATGGGTAAGACATCCCGCATGGAAAACATCGACTAAAGTCATCAATACGCTCGTAGAAGTGGTGGCAAAGGGTGGAAATCTCGTGTTAGGTGTAGGCCCAACAGCAGAAGGACGCATTCAACCCGAGGCCGTCAGTCGCTTGGACAGCATTGGCCAATGGCTGCAACGGTATGGACAAGCAATTTATAACACAGTGACAACACCCTATTACAATGAGGGGAAACTGTGGTTCACAGTCAGTAAAAATGGTCAACAACGCTATGCAGTCTATGCACTGCAAGACCATGAGCCTTTGCCAAAGACACTCTCATGGCAAGTGCATACGCCCAAAAGTGTCATGCTCCTTGGCACAAAGAAGAGGCTCAAAATGATCAAAACGCATGATGGGAAAGTCACTGTTACCCTGCCGACAGGCATGAAGACCGAGCCTTTTGCATTGCAACTGAACATGTAAGCGAAGGAATCTTCCAAAGGAAAACTGGAATGATTACACGCTCAACACACAAAGAAACAATAATATTCAGCAAGAAACAACTCTTTAAACCTAAGCACAATATGTTATTATCTAAATCTATTACTCAGATGAAGCAATCGAGATGTCTTTATCAAAGCGTTCAGAGAACGGCTTTGGTAGCTTTATTTCTATTGTTTACAGTCATCACCTATGCACAGAACTTTATGGTGAAAGGCTGTATCAAAGATCAGGCAGGCGAACCTATTGCAGGCGCCACAGTGAAAATCCTTGGCACCTCTTCCGGAGGTGTTTCCGACGTTGATGGCAACTACTCCATCAAATGTTCTGCTACAGCAACGCTTGAATTCAGCTACATTGGTTTCTCAACAAAAGCCATTGATGTGAAAGGAAGAAAGACCATTAACGTGGTTTTAGACGAAGGAAGTCAGAACATAGACGAGGTTGTAGTCACAGCACTTGGTATAAAGAAAGATGCCAAGAAGTTGGGCTATGCTGTCAGCTCCATTGGTTCGGCAGATTTGAACCGCACAGGTTCGGCAAGCATTGCATCCGGACTCTATGGTAAGGCCACTGGTGTGAGAATTCAATCTGCACCAGGAAGCAACTCCGCAATCTCTGTATCGGTACGTGGTCTGTCATCTATCACCGGCAATACACAGCCATTATTGGTATTAGATGGTGTGCCAATCCATAATGGGAACGCCAACAACAGTGACTATTGGACAAGTCAACGTATCACAGCCAATGGCTTGGTTGACATCAATCCGGAGGATATTGAGAACATCTCTATCCTGAAAGGCGCGGCAGCATCAGCCCTCTATGGCTCTGAAGCGGCCAACGGTGTGATTATGATCACTACAAAATCAGCTACAAGAGGCACTGGTACCCACATTGACTTCAATGCAAGCATTGGTTTTGACAAAGTTGCCTACATGCCGGATATACAGAAGAAGTTTGGTCCCGGCTATGACAACTGGGCATTAGGTGACGGCGAAGAGGCTGCAACTGGCTTCCGCAAAGTTTACAAAGACCGTTCAGGAAACACGATTACGACCCCACGTGCGACCATCTATTCATACGGCCCAGCCTATGACGGCAGTAAATCGGTGACTTACTTCGATGGCAACACACGTCCATATAGCCCCATCAACCATAATCAGTGGGCCGATATCTTCCGC
Organism: Prevotella sp. HMSC077E09; assembly: GCF_001814685.1. Taxonomy (NCBI): domain Bacteria; kingdom Pseudomonadati; phylum Bacteroidota; class Bacteroidia; order Bacteroidales; family Prevotellaceae; genus Prevotella; species Prevotella sp. HMSC077E09. The sequence goes on from NZ_KV817575.1 coordinate 47,801, forward strand.
ACAGGTATCAACCAGAATTATAACATTGCTATCACAAACGGCACTGAACACAATAATGTGCGCTTCTCTTATACTTATAATCAGACGCGCTCCATGCAGTATAATTCAGAGAACAGCCGTCATAATTTCAACTTAGCCGGGGCATATGACGTTACGCGCGACATCAAGTTGAACTATTCTGTAAGTTATCAACCACAGCGAATCAAGAACCGTCCTTATCGCATTAGCCGTCTGACCAACAACTATTCAGGTATGTTTGGCGGATATACCGACATTGCCTACATTCGCAATCACACTGTCACCAGTCTCGGTTACATGAATAATGTTGCGCAAATCAACGGTGGATCTCCCAACACTATGACTCCCGATGAAACATTCCTGTATTCTCCAATGGGTTCAACCTCATTGATCAGTGAATACTTCTGGAAAGTGTTCAGCAATAATGAATATGTCAACCATGAACGCTTCATGGGTGCTGTCAACCCCACATGGAAGATTATCGATGGGCTAACACTTAGCGGACGTGTAGCAACCGACATGACAATTGAGAAGATTGAAAACAAATATAACACCGAAAATTCACACACCTTCTCAACCAACGGACAATACAGTGACTATTATGGACTGTCAAACAGCCGTTATCGCATTTATTATGGAGATATCATGCTGACCTATGACAAGACTTTTAATCAGAAACATAATATCACAGCCAGTGCCGGTTGGACAGGTCGTCGCGAAGACTATTATTTCTCAAGTGTCAATACCAACCAAGGACTTACACAGGAGAACTGGTTCCACCTGAATGCTTCTGTCGGCACAAAGAGTGCTAACATGGTGAAAGAAGACCAACTCAGAACCGGTCTTTTCCTTACAGCAAGCTATGGTTATGACAGCTGGCTCTATCTCGAAGGAACCACTCGCCAGGAAAAGACCTCTACACTGAAGAAGGGAAACAATACATTCTATTATCCTTCTTTCAGCGGTAGTGTCATCTATACAGAACTCATGAAAGAGAAAAGACCTACATGGTGGGACTATGGAAAGCTGCGCTTATCATACGGTGTTGTAGGAAACTCCCCCTCTATCTATCGTGCAAACATGGCTTATAACCAAGGTAGCATCACCCGTTCCACTACCTACACCTATAATTATGTACCGACCGACATTGGTAATGAGAACATTAAGCCCGAGCGCAAGTATGAATATGAAATCGGTATTGAGAACAAATGGTTCAACAACCGACTCGGAATGGAACTCAGCTACTACTATAATGACATCAAAGATCAAATCCTCACCACGACTTCTGCATCTTCAATGGGTGCAAAAAGTATGCTGATGAACGTTGGAGAGCTAACCAACAGCGGTCTTGAAGCCAGTCTCTATGGCACTCCAATCCTAACAAAGGACTGGCGACTCAACCTGAACTTCAACATCGCTTTCAACAAAAACAAGGTCAAGAAACTGGCCGACGGCTTGGATGTACTTTCTCATATGACAGTCGATAATGGCGCAGCAAGCTTAGAGTCGCATGTCGGCGAATCCATGGGCGACTGGTATGCCTACACCTATAAGACCGACGACAAAGGCAACCGCATTGTAGGCAGCAACGGTCTCTACATGACCGACACCTCTACTCGCCACAAAGTGGGCAATGCCATGCCTAAAGCTACTGGTGGTTTCGGTGGAATGCTGAACTACAAGAACTTCGCACTGACCTTCAACTTCGACTTCCGTATCGGAGGAGATGTACTCAACTTGCCATGGCAATACATGATGGATGCCGGTAATATTAAAGATGCTGTGGGCGTGCGCAATGCTGCAACAGGTGGTATTTACTATTACAGCGACACCGATAAAGCCAGTGACAAAGGCTCTCTCCACAGAGTTAATCCTGCGGATATACCCAATTACAAGCGCGGAGAAACCAAGATCAACGGTCACCTCGTATGGGACAACGGTCTTATTCAGAAAGGCGTGAAAGAAGATGGCACACCGAATGACATCATCGTTACCCAATTCGAAGTCAATGACAACCAATACGGATGGGGTACAGGTGCAACACAAAGCTATGCCGATGCCATTCAGAAGAACAGCTATGTGAAATGCCGCGAGATTACATTTGCCTATACTCTTCCCAAATTGATTACGAAGAAGTTCCACTGTAACACCCTCACGGTGTCAGCTTATGTACGCAATCCATTCTACATCTATCGCAGTCTCAAGCTCTTCGACGCAGAAGCTACCGATGGTACAAGCTGGATCTATCAGGCACAGATTGGCGGCACAACAGCTACCTCACGCTCGTTCGGACTCACACTCCGTGCAAACTTCTAACATGTATAAAATTAAATAAGAAACACTATGAAAAAGATAATAGCTTTAGCCTTAACAGGGCTTGCACTCTTGTCAACGACATCGTGCAGCGACTCGTCTTTCGATGCCAAATACGAAGACCCGTCCAAGACTTCAACTGTAGGCGTGCCGCAAGTGTTCACAGCAGTGCTCTACAAAGGCAACAAATGGATGAACCCCGTGTATTATCGCTACTATGTCCAGTCTACAACCTCAGGTTTCTACTCAGGAGTTATCGGGAATGCCAATAACCGCGGGCGTTTCAGAGGAGCAGGTGAAGGATATTTCAACACACGCTGGCAGGATTTCTATGACATGCTCACACAATATCGCCTGTTGGAAGATAACTATAACAAGCTAAACGAAACCGAACAACCTTCCAACAAGATATTCCTTTTGTTGGGACGCACTGTCATGCAGGCACAGCTCCACGAAGTACTATCCATCTGGGGAGACGTTCCTTACAAGGGTGCTTCCACAATCTGGAAATCAAGCGACTATGCAGATGCAAAGAAGAAAGACGTGTATGACAGCGATGTCGACACCTATAAACAAATCCTTATTGACTTGAAAGAAGTCGGCGATTACTTTGCTGCGGGCAATCTGAATGCCAATGGCGTTGCCAACTTAAAGCGCCAAGACTTCACGCTTGCCAATGGAAACACCGACATATGGCAGCGTTATGTCAACTCACTCCGACTGCGCATCGCCCTCCACTTGGCTACCAATGGCGAATGTGTCACGGTTGCAAAGGCTGCCATCAAGGAGATTTTGGAAAATCCCTCAACCTATCCTCTGATTGATGACAACACTAAAAACCAAGGTGTTGCTGCCGACACACAGACCGACGACTTCAATTATGGAAAGTCAGTATCGCAAGCTCTCAACAGTTCGCCCTACAGCTCGGGTTCTCAAGCCATGCTCGATGCCATGCACGTTCCGTCTACAGGCTATCCAAATGCCAACTCCGACCCGCGCCTGCCCCTCGTTTACGATCCTAATCCAAGTGGCAGATACGTGGCTTACGACGTGAACAAGAGCAACACCGACATATCCAATTTAGAAAGCGACAGCATCAAAGTCTATCAAAGTAAAGGCATCAAGAGTGCCAACTACTACTGTGTTATCGATTCACAGGCCGTTCAAGGTTGGGCAAACTATCAAGGCAACGAACGGCTTCCGGCATGCTGGCTCAACGCCGCCGAAGTGAGTCTGAGCATTGCCGAGTGTTATCTCAAAGGATATGGTGTTACTGCCAATGCTGCAAAAGCCAAAGACTATTTCATCAAAGGCGTAGTACAATCATTCGCATACTACAAGAAATTGAAGACTAACAGCACGCTCTATAAGGCTATCGACAACACATACTTCAATGACAGCTACGCAGGCAAACGAAAGACAAAGTTGCCCACAGAAGCCCAAGCCCAAGCCTATGCCACGCAGATATGGGACGGGACCGAGCAGGTCGTTGCAACCCAACTATGGCTTAACTTCAGTTTTATGAACGAGTTGGAAGCATGGAATGTAGTGCGCCGGACAGGTTATCCAAAAGTGACTTTCGCTACAGATGCACAGGTCAGCAGCTATCCCAAGCCGGCTCATCGACTGCCTTATCCAAGCGATGAACTCACCTACAATGCCGACAATGTGCAAGCAGCCATTACCAAGAATTATAAAGAGTCGACCGGTTTCTATACCAAACTCTTCTGGGCCAACACACAAGACTACTATCAGATGGTTACTGCCCAATAGCGCATTAACCCATAATAAAACCAAAAGAAGTATCAGAGCCTGTCTCTGGTACTTCTTTTTCATCATGTATAGTGAGTTGAATACAGGTGTCAGCAAGCCTGTTTTCTATGGCATCGCCGCTCTGAACTTCCCTCTTTCTGCAATGTTTATCGCCCCTGTTTCCTATATTTTCAAGCGCTGTTCCCTAAGGACAGGAAAGCAACACAACAGGCATGATTTCATCGTTTCGCAGACTTCGCCGTGCAATTTGCGTCACTATGCGTTGTGACTTGCGTCAGATTATGTCGCAATCTGCGTCAAAACACCGCGCAACTTGAGTCATATTACACGGTAATCTGACGCAAATAACAACCTCTCTCTTAAAACATATGAAAGGGAACTCCTATCCGGCACGCTCTTTCCCTTTGACAACCAGTCTTTATAGGCTATTTCATGGAAAGACAACCAACTCTGTTTGGCATTTCATCATGCGCGCTCATCTTGTCTTATTACTTGTTCACATTGAGAGCACTCATGGAATATGGCGCTGCTTCGGCTGTGATACCACGCGAAGTATTCGGCTGTGACGACATATTGAATACTATCTTCCCCCCCTTCTTAAGGTCGCTAAGCTTCAGATAGTTCACATTCCAAGAGAGCCCGTTTACAGTCATCGCATCTATATATCGGTTGACTTCAGAACACTTCGGAGCATCAATCGTTACCGTTTTCCCCTCTGGCATGTGCAAAATCACATGCTTGAAATAGGGCGTGCCAATGGCATACTCGCCGCTTCCCGGGCATACAGGATAGAAACCCAAGGCCGAAAAGACAAACCATGCAGAGGTCTGACCATTGTCTTCATCGCCACAATAGCCGTCAGGATTGGCGTTATAGAGTCTGCCCATGATGTCACGTATATGCCACTGTGCCTTCCATGGCTGTCCAGACCAATCGTAGAGGTAAGGCATGTGCTGTATAGGCTGGTTGCCATGTGCATAGTTCCCCATGTCCATGACCTGCATTTCACGTATTTCGTGGATTACTTGTCCGTAGTAACTATCGTCGAATATGGGTGGGACTACAAACACAGAGTCCATCATCCGATTGAACATCTCCCTGCCTCCCATAAGGTTTATGAGTCCATTGGGGTCGTGGAACACACACCATGTCCAATGCCATGAGTTGCCTTCAGTGAAAGCATCCCCCCATTTATAAGGTGAGAAAGGCGACTGAAACTGTCCATTCTTCAGTCTGCCACGCATCATCTTTACCGTCGGATCAAAGACATTACGATAATTCATCGCCCGCTTTTTGAAAGGTTCCAATGCTTTCTTCGACTTCCCCATAGCCTTGCCAAGCCGGTAGATGCACCAATCATCATAGGCATATTCAAGCGTACGGGCCACATTCTCATTGATATTCACATCATAGGGCACATAGCCTAACTTGTTATAATATTCAAATCCCCTCCTGCCTGTAGAGCCAATGCTCGGATGTACAGCCGCAGTGCCATGCACAACAGCCTCCCACAGCGTCTCGGCATCCTTGGTCTTGACCCCTGAAAGCCATGCGTCTGCAACGACAGATGCGGAGTTATTGCCTACCATGCAATCGCGGTGACCCGGTGACTGCCATTCGGGTAGGAAGCCAGACTCACGATAAACATTGGCAAGTGCTTCTTGTATGCGCATGTTTACATCAGGATAGAGCATGTTCAGCAATGGGAAAAGGGCACGGAATGTATCCCAGAAACCAGTGTCGGTGTACATATATCCGGGCAGAACTTTCCCATTATAGGGGCTGTAGTGTATCACATTGCCATCCGAATCCCTCTCCCAAAGCATGCGTGGAAACAGCAGGCAGCGATAAAGACAAGAGTAGAAGGTACGCTTGTTGTCGATGTTGTCATCGCCAATCTCTATACGTCCGAGTGCCGCATTCCAGGAGTTGCGTCCACGCTCCATGATGTTCTCCATGGAATTCCCTGCAGTTTCAAGTTCCTTTAAGTTTAATTGCGCCTGCGCAGGACTGATGAACGATGATGCCACGCGTGCAATCACAGGCTCACCTCGGCGTGATGTCTTGAAGCCTACGATGCAACCGCGCTTGCACTTGGTTGCAAAAGGCAAAGCGTTACCTTCACTATCAAGAGCATAAGCTATGGGATGATCAAACTTAATGATAAAATAATTACGGAAGTTCTTCGGCACCCCACCGCTGTTCTTCGTAGAGTAACCCACAACCATGTTATGCTCCGAGATCACCTTCACTTCAGAAACATAATCAAAAGCATCTATGACCACGCTGGCACTGTCGGTCTTCGGAAAAGTCAACCGCATCATGCAAGCACGCTCTGTCGGCGTCATCTCTGCCCTGATGTCATAGTCGGCAAGATACACCTTATAATAATAAGGCTTCACAATCTCCGACATATGCGAGAACCACGAGGCTCGCTGCTCCTCGTCAAAGACCGGCTGACCAACCTCCGGCATGAGTGAAAACACACCATAATCGTTTATCCACGGACTCGGTTGATGCGTCTGTTTCAGTCCGCGAATCTTATGCGAAGTGTAAACATATTGCCAGCCATCACCATTCTTTCCTGTCTGCGGAGTCCAGAAATTCATGCCCCACGGCATTGCTATGGCAGGATAGGTATTGCCGGCAGACAGCTGAAACGATGACTGTGAGCCTACTAAGGGGTTGACGAATGAAGCGTAGTCGTTCTCTTCCACGGCCGACAACATCTGTGCTGTACACATCAGGATGACAGACAACACAAGCCGCTCGTACAGGTTTCTCATAAGTGTGTAGTAAATATTGATCGTTGAACAATGCTATAACATGACCGACAAACATTGCTGTTGGCCATGTTCTGACGAATTAATCCCTATATGTTTTCACTTCAGGCTGTTGAGAAGCGGAGCCTTTCCCTCGTCGATAAGCTTCATGACAAGTTCGGCAAAAAGCCCATTCTGCCATGCAAACCACGGACGAGTGTAATGGTCAGAGTCGTTTACATCGAAGCTCTCGTGCATGAATCCGGTACCCGCATCAGTATGCATGAGCATCGTCATGTACTTGGCTATTTCCTTATCATCCTTAGAGATAAACAGTTTCATCATGATACTCATTGGCCAAGCCATGTTCAAACCGATATGCGGGCCTCCGATGCCCTCGCCAACCTTACCGCGGAAGAACCAAGGATTGTCTTCACTCCAAACGAAACGCAGTGTGTTCTGATATGTGGGATCGTCAAGCGACACATCTCCTAAATAGCCCATACCAAGCAACGAAGGAACATTGGCATCGTCAGCAAGGAGATGATTTCCAAAGCCATCCACTTCAAGCGCATAGATATTTCCATATTTCGGATGATTGTAGACGGCATACTTCTTTAAAGCCTGTTCCACTTCGTCGGCCAAGTCGTTACACTGCTTGGCAAGATCGGCTTCGCGGTTGACGGCAGTGAGTATCTCTGCCGCCTTGCGCAGAGTGGTCACAGCCATGAAGTTGGCGGGTATGAGAAACGGAAAGATTGTGGCGTCGTCCGACGGACGAAACACAGAAACAATCAGTCCGCATGGTTTTACAGGCGAGCCATAGCCGCCCCAACCTACAGTGTCGTAGGCACGGTCAGTGACACGCAGGAAGCGGTAGGGGCCAAGCCCATTCTTACGCTGTTGCTCGCGGAAAGTAAGCAGCGTGTTTCTGATTGCATTCAGCCATTCATTCCCGAAAACAGTAGCATCACCTGACACCTTCCAATATTGATAAGCCAAGCGTATAGGATAGCATTCGCTGTCTATTTCGTATTTGCGTTCATGTATCTCGGGCTTCATGTCGGTCCCGTCACTCTGCCATTCTCCACCTGTTGGGCCATCATTGAAGGCATTGGCATAACGGTCGATATTTGTATTCTTAAATTCTCTGAGGATGACACCCCTGATCATCCGTTTCAGCTGAAGGTCGCCATTGACAAATCGGACATACGGCCATACCTGGGCACCGGAGTCGCGCTGCCACATTGCAGCAATATCGCCCGTGTAGACAAAGGTGTCGTCTTCGCCGTCTTTCACGCGATAGTGGACTGTCGTCTCAAGGGTGTTGGGAAAGCAGTTCTCAAACATCCAGGCCAAGCGAGGATTGTCTTTCAAAATCTTCTTCACCCGCTTTATCTCCTTGTCTATGGCCTCCGACTTAAAGAGTCGCTCATGGATTGGAGGACGCTTACTGATGAATGTCGTGGCATTTTCAGCCACGGTGTCCGTGTAACGTTGTGCCACCTGACTGAAAGCAGGCGGTGCAGACATTGCTACTAAACAGGTCAAAATAAATGATGATACTCTCATTGTGTTTATGATTTCGTTATTTTATTCATGTGAATTCAGTTGAAGCATCTGCCTTTCTTACTTCCAAGAGGTTGGAAAACCGTTTTTGAAGCTTTTTCCCCATTTCCAAGGGATTGGAAAACCGTTTTTGAGGCATTTTTTCAGCTTCGGCCGTGGCCGAAATGCTGTTTTTGCCGTTTCTCGTTTTTCGGCCATGGCCGAAACGCATTTTTTTTATTTTTAAGCTTTCGGCCGCGGCCGAAACGCTGTTTTTGTTGTTTTTTACTCTTCGGCCGTGGCGGAAAACCGATTTTCGCCGTTTTTCCAGTTTCAGCCGTGGCGGAAACGCTG
>NZ_KV817575.1:56668-56875 GCF_001814685.1 Prevotella sp. HMSC077E09
GCCGTGGCGGAAACGCTGTTTTTGCTGTTTTCTATTCATCCGCCGTGGCGGAAAGCCGATTTTCAGCGTTTTTCCAGTTTCAGCCGTGGCGGAAACGCTGTTTTTGCTGTTTTCTACTCATCCGCCGTGGCGGAAAGCCGATTTTTGCCGTCTTTTCAGTTTCAGCCGTGGCAGAAATGCTGTTTTTGCTGTTTTCTACTCATCCGC
>NZ_KV817575.1:56975-68228 GCF_001814685.1 Prevotella sp. HMSC077E09
TTTTATTGATTGTACCCCTACGAAACGCGGTTTTCAGTGTTTTCTGCTCGTCGAAGGGGTACGAAAGACTGTTTTTCAGCATTTTCTGCATTTCGTCGGCCGACGACGGGCACTTTCTCACGTTTTCAGCGTTTCGTCGGCCGACGACGGGCATTTTTCAGCGTTTTTTGCGTTTCGTCGACCGACGATGAGCGTTTTCTCGCGATTTCTGCGTTTCGTCAGCCGACGACGAGCGTTTTTCTGCATTTTTTGGCTCTCCGAGGGGTTGAAAACACATTTTTTTCAATTTTCGACTCATCCGAGGCCTCGGAAAGCCATTTTTCGGCGTTTTCCACTCATCCGAGGTCTCGGAAAGCCATTTTTTCCATTTTCCACTCATCCGAGCCCTCGGAAAGCCATTTTTTCCCGTTTTCCACTCATCCGAGGCCTCGGAAAGCCATTTTTCCCAATTTTCTGCTCATCCGAGGTCTCGGACAATCTTTTCTTTCAGCTTTTTGCCTCCGCCGCCTATCGAAACTTAAACAGATTCTTAAACCCCGCTTCATGTTTTACGAATGATTTGCATACATTGTGAAGCGTGCCTTAATTCATCTGAAGTTTTACCATAACCGGATAATGGTCAGAGATATTACGTCGTGTCTTACCCAACCAATAGCTGTTTGTAAAGATGCCATAGTGATTTATATCAAAATCTTTGGTGACGAAGATGTGATCTATGCGTGCCACACCCGGACAGTCCTGCATATAATCATTCCAAGTCCCGGCAGGCGCCATGCGCTGGTGTGCATTGACATAGCAGTCGCGCAGAAAGCCTGACTCTGAAAACATCTTATAGCTTTCATCGGTCTGATTGGCATTGAAATCACCGGTAAGTATGGTGTGTTTCCCTCCTGTGAGTTCTTTCATGCGCTGAATGATAAGGCGAGCGCTTTCTCTCCGTGCCACGGCTCCGACATGATCCATATGCGTGTTGAAGAAATAAAACGTCTTTTTCGAAGCCTTGTCTTGGAATTTCCCCCACGTACAAATACGGATACACGCAGCATCCCAGCCTGTTGACGGCTTCTCCGGAGTTTCAGAGAGCCAGAAATAACCACTGTCCAACAGCTTCAGAAGGTCTTTCTTATAAAAGATTGCCGCGTATTCTCCGGCTTCCTTGCCATCCTCCCGACCAACACCAATATACCCATAATTATCCAAGCCCTGCAGAAGATCATGGAGTTGATCTGCCAACACTTCCTGCGCACCGAAGATAACAGGCTGTTCGAAATTAATGAAATCACAAAGATGCGGGCATCGTTGTTTCCAGGAATTTCCCTCAGCGATATCGTCGGATACATTATAACGGATGTTATATGAGCCTACATATAAAGGTTGCGCCATGAGCGTGCATGTGAATAATAGTGCTATAATAAATACTGTAGTCCTTTTCATTTTATTTTCCTGACTTATTGTTTTTAAGATACCGTGCCTTGATGTCATTTCACTTCTTGAACACTTGCTTCATAGACTGGCCTCGCCAACACTGTGGCATCTTCAGTGAGAAGATATCAGCTATCGTTGCAGCCGTGTCAAACTGCATCATCGTCTCCTTGAATTCTCCCGTGTTCTTGATGTCTTTACCAAAGATGATGAAGGGGATTTCGAGTTCCACCAGCAATTTCCCGCCGTGTTTTTTCCCTATTCCCCCATGGTCGGACGTGACGATGATAATGGAGTCATCATATATACCGGCATCTTTCAGCGCCTGAATAATTCTCCCGATATACCCATCTACACGGCTCAGCGTTTTATAATAGGCCGGTGTATCGTGGCCGATGGCATGCCCTGTATGGTCAATCTGGTCGAAGATGACAGCCAGCAGATTAGGTTTCTGTGCCTTGATATACGCTTCTGACATGCGGCAGAGCTGCTCACTGTCTTTTTCATAGTTGGAAGCTACGGCTTCATAATTCACAGAAAGCGTATCAACAAGATAGCGTATGCCGTCCCACTCGGCAAGACAACCGATGACGGCCTTGGGATATTGGCGGTGCAATTCATAGAAAACAGTAGGGAAAACCCCGTGTTCATTCAGCACCATAGACGGAATTTCGGGTACACGGGAGTTCCAGTTGGTGTATCCGTGCATTTCGGGGGTGGCACCACAGAACATCGTGTACCAGTTTACGGCAGACTCCGAAGGCAGCACACTGCGTTTTTTCAACGTGTAACATCCCCCTTGCATCAGGCTCTGAAGGTTTGGAATGTTTGTTGCCTTAGGCACACTGTAGGCGCCCCAACCGTCAAGTCCGATGAGAATGACATGGTTGGCTTTCCATTTTCCCAATACAGGAAGACCGCATAAGACTGCCAACAGCAGACAGATGATTTTCTTTTTCATTGTTTCTTTTTTAGCGTATTGATAGTATTGTATTGTTGAATTATAACCGTGAAGCACCCAGAAGATGATTTCAGTTGCTTTCTTACAGCGTATGCGTTCCCGCCCTGACATGAGTAGTCTGCTGTCTGTCACCCCACATGAGCGTAATTTCCATAGGCGTATTGGTCTTAACCGTTACTTTTGGCTTCTCACCTTTCGATGTTCTCTTTGCCACCTTGATATCTATCAGACCACTCTGACCAAAGGGATAACGGCTGACTCCATAGGCATCGGTCAGATTAACGTCAATGGTAAGCCTGCTGTCTTCTACGTTTGCACGAATGCCAAAGATATATTCTATCAATTCAGCAATAGGAGGAAGCCCAGTCCAACCCACGAAATCCTTGCGCGCCATAAAGCCCGGAGCAGCATCTTCAGGGGCATAGTATTCCCAGAAAGTACCCGTTTTTCGGAACACTTCCAATACATTATTGTAATGGTTCATTGCAATATCCCATGCCAATTGACGATAACCTTTGTTCACAAGTCCGGAAATGACCATATAATTCGTACCGGGCCATACTCCCCCAACCCAGTAACGGCCGTTACTTTTATATTTTGGATGATCGTAAGAGAGTGATGGAACACGGTGAGGGCGGTTGAACTTGGCAGTGTCCGAGAGGTGACTTACGAGTTTGTCGAGCCTGTCTTTGGGAAGCACATCAGTGTGCAATGCCCAATAAGCATAGATACCTTGCGTAGAACTAAGGCTGTCATTGGCAAACTGATCATAGAGAAAACCTTCCTTTTCGCTCCACATATGCTTATTGATATAGTCGGAAAGATTTCTGATATCATCTTCAAATTCTTCTATTTCCTGCCAACGCTCCAAGTAGAATCCCATTTTCAGAAGTATCTTTGCTACCATAATCTGTTGCAGACAGGCATCGAGCCATATCATATGCCCGTTACTGTAGATGGTGTTATAGCCCTCGGGGACACGTGGCATGTTGTCCATTCCCGTTCCCCAACCACAGCTCCAGTAGGTGCCATTACGCCAAGTACGGTTCAATTTCAGCCATTTGTAATAGGCAGCAAGTACGGGAAAGACCTTATTAAGGCGTGAGTCATCTCCGAACTGAGTGTAATAAAGCCACTCCGACCATGGAAGCAGGTTCGGCCCTGTGCTTGTCGGGTCGTAACGGCCAAAGCAGTCGCTCCCATCTGCACGTATTTCTCTGCATATAAAGCCGTCGGGATGCTGCTTGGCATAAAAGTTATCGAGCGTATTCTGAAAGGGAAAGAAATTGCGTCCATAGCGACAGAACATCGTGATAAAGGCATCATCCCACATAAAGATATTGCCGTTGTAAGCCGGGGCGATGTAACTTGTGACGAAACCAGAGTCGTCAAGTGGCTGACAGATATTCTTGATGCCCAGCTGCCAGGCCTTCCAATACATGTCAATCTCTGCAGAGTGCCCTTCCCAATAAGGCACAGGAAGTAGCTTTTTAGCCTGTTCGAAAGTGCCGGGCTTATGCTTTACCTGCTTAGCCGTTCGGAAAGAATTCTCTGCAACAAGCGTTTCCATGACATAAGTGTTTTTATATGGCAGCTTGTATAATGGCGAACCAGACGGGATAAGATTTTGTCCTGCTGCGGTGATAACGATGAAAGAACTGATAAAACTGAGGATTTTCCTTTGCATCTTTTCGGTTTGAGGGTTATATTTTCAGTAGTTTCTTGATTTTCCAGAATACTTCTGTATTGTCCATGAAGCCTGTGAACTGTTCTGAGCCAGGGCCAAAAGCATATATGGGGACAATGGTTCCCGTGTGCTCTTTCGTTGAGAAATGTGCAATAACGGTACCAGTTTTCAAGTCTCCCCCATGCACTGTCAGCCCTCCTGTTTCATGATCAGCAGTGATAACGACGAGTGTTTGGCCATCTTTTGCTGCCCATTGCATGATTTTTCCAATGGTTTGATCGAAGTCTAAGGTTTCTTTCATCAGCATATCAAGCTGATTAAAATGACCGTAATCATCTAACTGTGACCCTTCTATCATCATGAAGAAGCCCTTTTTATTCTGATTTAACAGACTGATTCCTTTGAGAGAAGCACGTGCAAGAAGGTCGCCTCGCTCATCAGGGAGTGGCGTATCAACGTCAAAGGGCACACAATAGACTTTTCCACTTTTGACATTCTGCTGCAAATCTTCAAATGAACGTGAGACATGATAGCCTTTTCTTTGCAGTTCTTTGAAAAGATTTCTGTTGTCATCTCGCTTCTCAAAATACTTTGCTCCACCGCCAAAGACGAAGTCTACCGGACTGTTTATCATCTCTGCAACAAGGTCTTGTTCCTTATCTCTGTCGAGATTATGGCTGATAAAATCACAGGGAGTGGCATCCCATAAGCGGCAAGTAACGGCTATACCTGCACTCTTTCCGGCTTCTTTTGCATAGTCAACGAGTGATTTGAGCGATTTCCCTGCAGGGTCTACACCTACGGCATGATAAGCAGTTTTGTAGCCTGTAGCCAATGAAGTGCCACCAGAACCGGAGTCAGTGATAAGCCGATTGGTCGCCGGAGTCATGGAAAGACCTGTTGCCTGAGCGTTCTCAAGCCACAGATGCCCGTGATTGACCGTCCATGCAGCCTGAATGTGCATGAGACTCATGCCGTCACCAATCATGAGGATGACATTCCTTACCTTCTTTCCCTTGGGTGGCTGAAGCCTTTCTACAGGGTAAGGGCGATCTAAAGTAAAGGTTTGGAGTGCGCCACTTTGGGCATATACAAATAAAGTATGAAACAGAATTGCGGCCAAAATAAAGCCTTTTCTGAGCATCATTGATTGTAATTTATAGACGTTCTTAGACATATCTTATAACCATCTGATTTGCAACACATTATGATTTGAGTCAAATCATGCTATAACTCAAGTCATATTATGCTGTAACTCAAGTCATTTCACGCCATGAAGTGAGGCATATCGCATTGGAATTTGAGTCATTATATTTAACTGTCTGAATTATAAAACGTTAGAAGCAGTTCTCCCTGGATAGGAAACTTGCGTATGCAGAGAATATGTTTTGACACATTATCCTCTGCATATTTGTTCTCATTCCTTTATTTCCAGAAACATTTTCCTTGCTCAATCAGAAGTCAGAAGCATACCCCTTGTTCTGTTTCAGTTTGCCGTTCGATTTGATTACCTGATTGATTTCATAAGGCAAAACGCTGTAAGTGCCGCCAGGTTCATACTCCTTGGCATCACCTTGCCCCGCACCGATAACGATAACGCCTTGATAGGTCTTCCCGTTTATGGTGAGAGTCTTGCCATTAACCATATCAACAGGGGAGTTGGGATTTGTGCGGTCAACATGTTTGATACCGTGCTTTGCACCTTTAATCTTCGCAAGTGCATCAATATTCCAGTCTGCATTACCTCCGGCAGCCCATCGTTTGAGGTCCATCAATCTATCAGTCCACTCAAAAGCAAGTTCACAACGGCGTTCGTGCATGAGGTTCATCATTGTGGGAGCGGTATAGGTAACTCCTTCATGGGCACGCATTGCAATCCGATTGAGTGGTTCTGCGGCTGCAGCATTCTGTCCCTGCATAATCAAAGCCTCGGCCTTGAACAGCAGTAATTCTGAAAAACGCATCAACGGAACATTGAGATCAGTAGTAGGTCGGTCTCCATTCGTTGAGATGTGAGTGTTCTCATAACCTGTAATCTTTCCATTGGCATCACGCAATATCTTCCCATAAGAGAAGGGATCCATGTATTTCTTAAAGGCGAAGCCTACTTCTATGTCAGAACTTGAGTACCATTTCCAGTTCTCTCCGAAATATTTGAAAGGGTCACCATATTGTAATAAGGTAGCATCACGGCGCTGATCCAGATTGTTGTACTCTGCATAAAGTTCCAATGTAGGCTTCATGTAGCCCCAACCGTTGAACACTCCCCACCCTTTGTTCTCAAGAGAAATGCCAGGGAAGATACTGCCGGCATAATTACTTCCTTTAGAATTGATAGACCAGATATACTCCTTGCTCCATTCATTTTCAGCTTTGAAGACATCGGCATAACTGTCAAGCAGACCGCGTTCTCCTTCATTCTGGATTTTATCGACTATGGAAGGTATCTTTGCCCATAGGCTCTTGTCATGCTGTGCCCAGTAAGCATAGGTTTTTACCATGTAACCCAATGCCGCATCTTTCGTGGCTCTGCCATAGTTGTCGGTCGAATAGTTCTTGAACCAGTCAAGATTGTCAGCCGCCTTCTGAAAGTCTTCAACAATCAGTCGGTAGTTGTCCATGACGGTTGCTTGCTGGGTTGGAATATCGTTCACCTGCTTTCCATAGTCTGTAAAGTCTTCATATTTGACGAATGGCACGCCATTGTCAGGCCGTCCATAGCGATAAGCAATCATGTAATGAGTGAAAGCTCTCATAAAATAAGCTTCGCCCAAAGAACGCTTTTGAATGGCACTTCGTTGTGCTTCAGGGATAAGAAGCGCATGATAGATAACGTTGTTAGCTGCCGACATCGTCTCATACATTTGATTGTAGACCCATTTGATAGAGCCTTCCGATGAGCCATCCATCTTCAGTTTTGCAAGATTCATCTGGCTGTTACCACGGCTTCTGCCGTAAACAATATCGTCAGCACCGCCTTGTTCATAGTATAAATCACGTCCCCAAGTCTCTTCATAGCTGTAACAATCATACAAAGTGGTGACAGCCTTGATGTAATCAGCGTCATTTTTCCAGAAGTTTCCTTCATTGGGAGTACCTTCTTTCACTGTGTCCAACCAATCACCGGTGCAGGATGTGAGGGTTCCCGCAACCAAAAGAATGGCTAAGCATATATTGTTCATCTTCATAATAGTTCGATTTTTGAAGTTTTAGAATTTTATTTTAACAGCTAAAGATACAGTCCTCGAAACAGGATACTGTCCACAGTCGAAGCCGACACCGCCCACTTCGGGATCAATGCCCGTATAAGGAGTGATTGTGAAAAGGTTATCACAACTCAGTGTAAGGTCGAGTGTGCTCTGTCGACTGTTGAAGAAGGCTATCTTTCTAAGTAGGTCTGTAAATGAATAACTGATGGAAATATTCTTCATCCGAAGATAGGAACCACTCTCAAGATACCAGTCTGAAATGCGTCCGAAGTTGTCGTTATCGTCCGTCATGGATATCCGTGGTACAGCATAAGTAGGCCCATCAAGCGCCTGAAGAATTTTATCAGAACGGTTGAAACTTCCCACGGCTTCATTGAGTGTAGTATATTTGTAGGCGTTAAAGAGCTTTGCACCGTACGAACCCTGCAGCATGAAATCGAAAGAGAACTTCTTATAGCTGAAGCCTGCACTGAAAGCGTAGGTCAACTTCGGCATAGCGTTACCGCGGAACTCATAGTCTCCCTCACCAATCTCGCCGTCATTGTCTATATCAACAAACTTCAAGTCACCGGCCTTGGCTTTAGGTTGCAGGCGCTTCCCATTGGCATTAACGTAAGCTGCAGCCTCTTCATCTGTCTTGAAAACACCATCCGTGCGAAGCAGATAATAAGAATAGAGTGGCTTTCCCTCTGCACTGCGGTATGGCGTGAGGTCTTTATAACGGTAAGTTCTTTCATATGTCCACACAGGTTTACTTCCGTCAGGGTTGGCTGCACCGATATTCGTGAGTCGGTTGCGGAGTGTTGCGATATTACCGCCTACATAGTAGCTGACGTTCCTGCCGATTTTGTCTTTCCACATGGCTGAAATCTCAACGCCACGGTTGTTCACTTCGCCGTCATTGATAAGCGGAGCCGATATACCGATAGTCGTTGGCCAGTTCACATCCTGTGTTTTAATGAGGTTTCTCGTGTTCTTATTGAAGTAGTCTATACTCAGATGAAGATGATTATTGAAGAGAACGGCATCAACACCAAAGTCTGTCTGTTCAGAAGTTTCCCAGGTAAGGTTGCGGTTAAAGGCATTGGCAAGATAGACACCTGCCATGATACGGTTGTCAATTCCTATCTGACCGCCCACATCGGGAGAGTCGTTCGGATAACGTGTCGACAGTGTTGCAACGCCATAACCATAGCCGATAGACCCCAAGTTGCCTATCTTACCCCAGCTTGCACGCAGTTTCAGCACATTCAGTATACTGCTTTTCTTGAACCATGGCTCTGAAGTGAGCTTCCATGCAGCGGTTACTGAGGGGAAATCTCCATATTTCTTGCCTTTAGGAAGACGGCTCGCATAGTCCCGTCTCAATGAAGCTGTTACGAAATATCGGTCGGCAAAGCTATAGGCACCACGTGCAACGTAAGACACATTACGGTCTTTATAATATTTATCGTTAGGATTGATGACCTGTGTTCCATTCGCAAAATACATCATTGAATTTATCTCGTTTTCAAATCCACGCATCGTTGCGTCATTAAATCTATAACTGTACTGTGATGCTGTGGTTGAAGCCATGAGTCCCATGGTGTGCTTACCGAATATACGGTCGTAGGTTAACGTGTTCTCCCAATCCCATTGAGGCTCACGATAGTTGCTGTAATAAAGCTCATTCGTAAGGTTAGGCTTTCCTATCTCCGTACGCTGAGGACGCCAGTAGCGCTGCATGTAGTTGGTCTGCATCCAGGTAAACCGCGAAGTGAAGTTCAAACCGGTAATAGGTTGCACGATGTCTAAGAACGTCGTTGAAGTGAAAGTAGAAGCATGGTTGTTGTCGTAAGCAGCTTCAAGGATACGCATCGGGTTGATGGCATCACCGTGAATGTTGGCATATTCGGCGTAAGCTTTCGGCACAGTACCCATATAACCATTACCTTCATAGGGGAAAGTGTTGCGTGGAAACATGAGGGCTGCAAGGATAACTCCCGACTCTGCACTCGTCGTATTCACGTCGTGAACCTTTCTGTCTTTCCAGCTTAGGTCTTCACGAATGCGGAGGAACTTGGCAATCTTCCACATTGAATTCAGTCGCGCAGTAACTTGTCGGTTATAGGTATTAACGAGTGTACCGTCAGCATTATTGATTTCCAACGACAATCGGTTGGAAAACTCTTCATTTCCACCAGAGATTGCTATGTTATGACGATTGAAAGCAGCCGTTCGGAAAATCTGTTTTATCCAGTCAGTATTTGTCTTTCCATACACAGGATCCTTGCTGATGATGTTCCAACCTGCAGGAAGCGTGCTTCCTGCCTGCTGATAAGAGTATGCACGGACACGCATTTCATCTTCCCAACTGAGCGATTGGGGAAGATTCTGGGCCGTGGAAAAACCGAACACACCATTATATTCAACAGAAGGTTTCCCCGCAGTAGCCTGCTTGGTCGTAACGAGAATGACACCTGCAGAACCGGCATAGGCCCCATAAATGGCGGCAGAAGCAGCATCTTTCAATACTGTAATTGAGACAACATCACTCATATTGAAAGGTGCTCCGGGTACACCATCAACGACATACAGGGGAGTTTCGCCGTTTGGAGAGCCCATACCGCGAATGGTAATCGTTGGCTCTGAACCAGGATGACCGCCATTAGCAACTACAGATACACCGGGAATCTGTCCTTGCAGCATCTGTGAAACATTGCTTACAGGACGTTTCTGCAACTTGTCTACATTGTCGACAGTAGCCACAGCAGCAGAAAGATCACCCTTCTTGGCCTTTCCATAACCAATGGCTACGATTTCATTAAGCAGAGAGGCATCTTCCTCCAATGTGCAATTAACCGCTCCCGACTTTTTAACTGTGTAAGTCAAAGTTTTATAACCGATAGAAGAGAATTGGAGTGTAGCCCCAATCGTGACGCTCAATTTATAATCTCCATTGAGGTCAGTGATTGTTCCGTTATGAGTACCAAGCTCTCTAACCGTGGCATTGGTAATAGGATCACCATTGCTGTCAACAACACGACCAGCTATACTTACCTTATTTTGCTGCACAATTCCCGTTGTAGTGATATTTGGAATACTTCCCATTACAACCGTTGGGAACAAAAATGATAAACCAAACAAGGCTGTGATTGATATGATACAATACTTACAGCCTCTTGTTGTTCTTTCCTTTTCCATTCAATTAGATTTTTAGTTATTTTCTTAGGCTTGATAAATGAATAGCCGTATTGTATTTTCTGGGCTATCAACAGTTTATAAAATCATCATCATTGCAGCTTAAAAAACAATCTATTGTCCGAACAACCACTAATCAGTCACAGCATCATCAACATTAGACAAAACTGAAGAGAGGGGGATAATTCACCCATAATTTGGTTATAGATGTATTTTTAAACATGGTCAAACGATAGTTGGATGTATTTAACTTAGGTTTTAAAATAAGATTATCAGATAGGAATTCGATACAAAGATATGTAAAAAAAAGTAAGAACCAAATAGTTTAACACAAATTAATCTATAACGAAAAGAACGACAAAATCACCACATCAGAGATAAAGAACATATGCTCCACCGCGCGACTTGCAACACATCACATTCCAACCTGTGCCATATCAGCTTCTAACTTGACGCAAATCATGCCGTAATCTGCGTCAAGTTACATTGCAATCTGCGTCAAGTCACATTACAATCTGCGTCAAGTAACCAGGCTTTCTGCATCAGAATGCGAGAGGGATAGGATGCAAGTTACAGGGAAGGCAACATGGGCAGGAATGCCTTTTTCTTTGTAAATGGATGAAAAGAGGATGACAGCTCCCAATAAGAGTTGACAGAAACACGGTTTCCTGCAGGGTACAGGAAGGAAACTTACGGAGAGGAGACTTTACAGAGAGGAGACTTGGAAAAAGGGCAGGCACAAAAAAAGAGCCCCGGGAACATTGTATCCTCGGGGCTCCAAGTAAAAGGAGGCG
>NZ_KV817576.1:0-43205 GCF_001814685.1 Prevotella sp. HMSC077E09
TTTTCTAAGCAAATCCTTATCCCGAACTGGCGTATATCTATATGCGATGAACTTGACAAAAGGAAACTGAATGCAAAGAGTGAAAAGGAACGTTTGACACCTTCTTCGACAGATTGGTATTCTATAAAGATTCAACAAAGAAGTACTCAACGAGTACCTATAGTATTTCCTATTAGGAAACTAGAAGAATTACCCACTTTAAAGTCATTGAAAATTGAGAGGCTGAAAAAAGAAGCTCATGAGTTTAAGCTCTTGAAAGAAGAAATTACGACTTTGTTGATGGATACAGAAAGCTTTATAACGCAAGGAAAAGTAAAAGATGCAAAAGAAGCTTTAGATGCTGTGCGCAATAAAATTATAAGGATAAAAGATGCAAACATAAGGAAACATTATATTCAAGCACAAGAAGCCCTAACAAAATTAGAAAATACACTTGAAAAAAAAGACTTGCACGAGTAAAAGAAGAACAAGAACGTAAAGAAGAAGAGGAAAGTAAGAGAAAAGCAGAGGAAGAACAAATCATAAAAGAGAAGGAATGCCAAGAGGAAGAACTTCGCAAGAAACGACAAGAGGAGGCGGACAGGCTTGCTACAGAGGCTCGAAAGAAAGAACAAGCGGAACAGGCTGAAAGGCAACGTTTGGAAAAACTGTCAGCTGAGAGAAAAGAAAACTGGGAGGATTTTTATCAAGTACTTGAAAGCAACGACATTCGTTTTTTGTATCATTTTACAGATAAAAGGAACATTCCTTCAATAAAGAGACACGGTGGTCTATTTTCATGGCATTATTGCGAGACTAATAATATAAATATCCCCCGCCAGGGTGGTGATTACGATTCAAGAGAGTTGGACAAGAAATACGGATTGCAGGATTATGTCCGTTTGAGTTTTTGCGATGACCATCCTATGAAATATCGTTTACAACAATCTGGTAGTGATATGGTGGTCTTACGCATCAAAATAGATGTTGCCTTATTGAAGGACACATTATTCTCGGACATAAATGCAGCAGACAGACTTCATACTCATGGGGGTAGCTTACTGGATTTGAAGAGAGTGAATTTCGACGCAACAAAAAGACATTTCGTTTCAAAAAACGATGAGGACTTCAAACCACATCAAGCGGAAGTTATGGTAAAAACATTTGTTCCATTAAAATATATTGTCAATATATGATATACATAGAAAACAGAAAAAGGAAAATAGAACGAATCAAGGAAGAACATCCAGATGCCGACATCTTGGATATTACTTCCAATTCAGAAACGAGGTATGCTAAAATTTTAAGTCCGTTCTATCCTCATGGGAATATCCCAATTCCTTTCACGAATGAATTAAAGGCTACTTGCGTAGAAGCAGTGTGGCAAGGATTGAAAGTGTTTGACAGTGTGGATGTTGATTTTTCGACGTTCAAAAATGATACAATGCGAAACTTGAAGCGAACGGTAAGAAAGTTTGGCAAACCTAAAGGACACCGTAAAGGTGCCTATGGTAAAGAGCTGTTAAACTACTTTGAGGCAAGAATGTTGATTTATCTACCTACATATAAATGGGTATTAGACAATGTGCCGGAAGTTCATCGTGTTGTGGAAAGGATAAAAGAACAAAGTAAAAAACGAGATATAGTTTTATTGGATTACAATACTAATACTGATTTTCGGGATATTTCAAAGCCTCTCTCTCATGCAGGATTAGTAAAGCTGTACATTGAGGGGAATTATCCCGAGGGGATGGAAGGCTACAATCCTATGAGTGAAGAAGAAATTGAAGTTAAAAGGCTCAAAGAAAAAGAGCAGAAGAAAAGATTAAGAAAAAAAGGTAAGTTAGAAAAGAATGTACAAATAGGCAATTTGTTTTATGACTTAAATACAAAGGAATAATATGCAAGAATATATCGGTTTAATTGTTGCTGTGGCTGTCGTCTTAGTAGTCATTGCATTACAAGTTTTCAGTTTCTTAAAGACTAAGAAAAATATTACAGAGTTGCGAGACTTGTTCAAAGAAGTAGACAACCTTTCATTGAAAGAAACATCTGTGACTTCTGATGTCTTGCGAAATAAGTCGTCTTTACAAAAATTTTTAGAAAATATTCCTTCAAGGATAGAAGAAGGCTTGGATGAGGATTATATCAATTTGTCGCTAATAGTATCTCAAAAAGAAGGCATGCCTAAAGGACGGTTGGGGAAAATTATCCATAGAACCAATGAATACCTCTGTAAAAACACAGGAACAAGTGCCGATTTGAGTGTTCTTAGAGATATTAGTGATAACCAAAAAGGCGCATTAGAGGATGATATTCAAAACAGTTTGAATGTGCCTCTCTATTTAGGTTTGGCAGGAACTTTTGTGGGTATTATAACAGGGCTTATAGGTGTTGATTTTAATCAGATTTTTGGCACGACTAGTAATTTGGACGGATTGCAACATTTGTTATATGGTGTGGTTGCTGCTATGTTCGCTAGTTTGTTAGGTTTAGGATTTACTGTTTATAACAGTGCTATATCATATAAGAATGCTGTTTCTAAATCCAATGAGGGCACAGAAGAGTATATTAATTTTTTAAGAAGAGAATTGATGCCTTTACTGTCAAATAGTATGGCTTCAAGTTTAAACTCTTTAAAAGGAGTTCTTGGTCATTTTGTAGATAAGTTCGGGCGTAACCTCGATGCTTATGCAGACTCTACCGAGTTGTTAAATGACAACCTTGAAAAACAACATCTCGTTTTGTCTGAAATAAACAAACTAAGTTTGACGCAGACAGCGAACAAGATAGCGGAAACATTTATACAGTTAAAAGAATCTGCTGACTCACTCAATGTATTCCGTACATATCAGAAACAACTTAATTCGACCATTGCAAACGTATCGGGAATGGTAAATCAAATACAAACGATAATTGGTAATTTCAATGATTTTGCCACTGGACTTTCGGTTGTGATCAGCAATCAGAATAAAACAACAGAACTCCAACGAGAGTTTCAGGAAGCTATAACAATCCATTTCCCGACAGGAGGAGATGCTAGAGATGTCTGGAGAAAAGAATTTGATATGCTAATATCTGAGGGTAAGACGGTCTCTGAAAATCTATCAACACAACTTACTGTATCAACGGAATACATAAAGAATTTCATAGCTAACAACAAAGATTTCTTTGATACGTTTGACAAGTTTAAGGAAGTGCTTGACACGATGGTGCAATATACGCAAGTTCAAGCAGAGTGTTATAAGGATTTGCGACGCGAAATTTTAAATCTCCGCAAAGATTATAAAGATGCACAGATGGAATCAATCGATTTACATAAGTCGATGCTGAAAGCTATAGATTCTATGACAAAAGCCCTTGACGAAATCAGAAAATAACTATGGCAAGGAAAAGACATAAGGATTCGTTTTGGCTCAGCTATTCAGACTTGATGACAAGCTTATTTTTCATCATGTTGGTTTTGTTTGTTGTGTGTATTTGCAAGATGAAAATAACGAATTTTCAGTTAAATACTGCTTTAAAGGAAGCGAATGCTACTAATGAGCAACTTCAACAAATTCTTCAATTGGAAACTCAATTTAAAGAGTTGAGTAAATCTTCAGATTTGAAATATATTGAAGAAAAGAAAATGTTTGTAGCCAAAGATTTTATAGGTGTGGAGATATTTAATCCTAACAAAGATGTGATTAAACCAGAATATATAGCTACAGTAGATAGAGTTGGAAATTCATTGCAGGAAATCGTACAACGCTTACATGAAAAAAATCCGAATCTTAATTTTCAACTCGTAATAGAGGGGAATGCGGCCATTCCTTGGGAACAGTTAAAAGAGAATACCTACAATGCGGATAACATTCAAATGTATGAATTAAGCTATCATCGTGCTTTAGCATTGTATCGAAGGTGGAAGTTAAAAGGATTTGACTTTAGAAATTATAATACGGAGGTAATTATAGCAGGTAGTGGGTTCAATGGAATAAATAGGGATATGGAAGTTGAAGAGAATAACAAAAGGTTTGTGATACAAATTATTCCGAAGATTTCAAGACCTACCCAATTTAAGTTTTAGTCAGTACGTAATAAACAAAAAAAATATTTTATGACAATCGGCACAACTTTCATTATGAGGGTTGCGCCGATTATTCATAGTAATAATGTCCGAACTAATAGCAGCTCCGATGATATAACATTGCAAGGGCAAAACTAACTAATATGCGATATTATCTATCAGGAAAAAGGTTTTAAAAAACTGTACTTGGCAATTTTGATGCAGAGTACCCAATCCTTTTATCTATCTTCTGAACCTTGGCCAGTCTCTTACCTCCTCTTGCTGCTTCCACCTTTGTTTTTCCTTGTACCAATCGAAGTTATTGGCAACATTCTCAATCTCAACTTTCCCTTTCTGATGCTCGAATAAGTTGAGAAAGGGACGGGTGAGGAGAGCCAGAATCGTGGCACCATTACGCCTATCGCTTGACTCTTTAGAAAGATATTCGTTGATGGCTGTAGCCTGAGGGAAGGTACAGTGCTGCAATTTAGTGTCATGGGCAAAGTCGATAACGGCATTAATGGCATTTTGGCAAATGATAGTGAATCCTCGTAGGAAATCTGTTAGCCCAGCCTTCATTGTAGCGATAATGTTATCACGTTGCAGCAACTCTTGCTTGAGGTCAACCTCCCGATTCTTCGATTTGGTAAGCAATCCTTTGTAGATACGCTCTTGTTTATTACATTCAGCAAGCCAGAAATCAGCACGATTCCGCTCCTTAGTTATCTCCTCTTTATAGGTAATGGTTAAGGTTTCTACTTGCTGAGCAACCACTTGTGGAATTGCAGCAACTTGTTTTTTCATTTCTTCATTTTCCGCCTCCAATTGTGCATACTTGCCCTTTCCTGCAAGGTTGGCCAAGCCCGACAGGATGGCGCTGCCATTCTCTCGATTGGCTTTTTCCTGCTTGTCGTGGATTTCCCTATCCAACTTTTCACAGGCGAGAACTTTCTGCTCGTTCTCCTTTGCCAGCTTCTCCGCTTGTTTCTTGCTTTCATCCAACTCACGCTTCTGTTTAGCCACGATATAGTCATTCCGTTCCAGATGCAGTTTGCCCGTCTCCAACTTGGAAACGCCGCGCTCCATTCCCAATGCCTCGGCCGCCATGTCCTGCACGAGGCTGATGTCCTCATTGTCCAGCTTGTAGGACTTACCTGTCTCGTGGTTCATCCAGTCCCAGATGACATGGGCGTGATAGTTAGACTTCCATGTAGATGTGTCATTCGGATCAAGACAATGCCCCTCGTCACGATGGAGGTGTATCTGTATGGCCGTAATGCCGAAACGCTGTCGACAAAGGTCTGCGAAATGTTGCAACTGCTCCATGGTGGTGTCTGCCTTGCACACCACGACGCCCTCACGCAAGGGAGTACAGCCGGCTATCTTGGTTACCTTGCCCGTCTTCTTGTTGATTCGCTCCCGTTCCTTGGTCTGCATGGCCCTGCCCGTCTTTTCCTTCACCATTCTGCCAATGGCATCGTAATACTGCCGCAAGGTCATATCGCCTTGCAGTTCCGATGTCCACGATTGGTTCTCAGGTATCAGGTCTTTCCTAATATAAAGCTTCTCTGCATTGATGTGGTCGAGATATGCCTTTGTCCGTTGGTTGTGTGCCTCACTTTGCCCGATATTGCAGGGCTTGATGTGTACCGATGTCATTTGTGTCATAACAAAAGGGAATTAAATGATTGTTTTTTTTCTTTTCATAAGGTTCTTAGGGAGGCTCCCTAAGCGGAGAGTCCAGAGAGAGGGTCACGCTCTGGTCAAGGGGGCTTGGGGGAAGATGCCACCGAGTGGAGGGTGCAGGGGGAGAGTCATCCCCGCCGGTTCTCCAAGGCTGGCCTTGGGCTCACAACTACGAAAGCGCAGCGGGTAGTTATAGTGGGCTATAACAAGGACAGAGCCCTGTTCTTCCCCCCCCGAGTTCAAGGACTGCCACGACCTCTGATTCTGTCAATCAGGTATCGGTTAATGTCCCGATGGACAAAGCCACGGTCCACCTTGAACCTTGCCCCGAACTGCTCTTCCCAATAATCACAGCTTATATCATCAGGGAAAAGGACCACCCGCTTGCCAGCCAGTTTACTCATCATGTTATTGGTGAGATTGTAGCCTTCTCCAACCGCCAACCAGTCAACGGCCGGTTCCGCCAGCGTACCCAGCAAGGCTGTTTTTTCCTCCTGCACAATGGCGACAGGCTTGTTTGAAAGCAGATGCTCGCCAAAGAAGACCTCATCATCCGTATAATAGTCAAAGCAGTACCAGCTATAAAGATGCTCCACTAAGGACTCTCTTTGCAGGATTGCTCCACTCTCAGTATCAAAGTACTGCACACTTCCTCCTACAACCTTGTTGTTCCGGTTAATCCGAGGCAGCACCGTGCCATAATGTCCGTTCACAAGTTTGGTAACGGCTCCCAGATGAAATCTCATAATTAAACTATCAATAGCCGACAATATCTTGGAATCATAACCAGTAGTCTTATCTAGATAATCCGTAAAAGAAGAATAATGGCATCCTATATCCTGCTTGGGTATCTCTATCAACATCCGATCATTGGGCGCAGCCTTAGTCGCCGATATTCTCTTCAAGTCCTGATTTCCCATTTTTGCTATGCGTTTTATGCAGTTTATGCACTTATGCATATTGCATAAACTGCATAAAGTGAATAATCAACGGTTCAAGAGCCTTGACACCTTGCTTTGGGTGATACCGCATTCCCTGGCTATGTCCTGCTGCTTCATGCCATGCGAGGACAATTCCCTGACCCTTGATTTCAGTTCCTCACGCCCGCTGGTACCTGTTGTTTCCAGATGGGCGGCCTCCGTGTCATAGCCGCGAAAGGTAAAGCAAAGATTGCCGTCCTTGTTCTTGGCTCGCTCATACAGAGCCACATTGTCGGCATCGAGCACAACTTCGCCGTTGCGCCACTTACACTGCTTCACATAGACCAACGACTTGTCACGGACTGACTGCCCCAGTCCCACGGCATCGTCTATCAACTGGTTGAGTTTGGCGGAGCCTTGTATGGCCGACAGGGAAAGAGGGACTGAACCGGAGAACATCTTGGGAACATGGTTGAGGACGACCAGCGTCCAGTTATACTTCCGTTTCAAGGCGTTCAGCGATGCCATGAGCGAGCCCGCGTCAGAGCTTTTGTCAAGCGACTGGCTGAGTGCGGTAATGTTGTCGATGAACACCACTTCCGCAAGATTCGCCACGGCTGCTTTTTCTATTCCCTTCAATACATCATCAACGAGATTGTCTCTGTCCATCTCCGCACGGAAGAAGGTAGGAGGGAAGTCCGGAACCTCGTACCGCAGGGCCAGCTGACGCAGTGTCATCTCAAAGTCGGTATAGAGCACGCGCTTCCCCTGTGCGGCAATATCCCTTGCCACCTGCATGGCGAAGATGGTTTTGCCGATGCCTGACTGTCCGAAGATGATGCAAAGATCACCTTCGAGGACAATGTTCGGATAGAGAACCACAAGAGGCGGCAAAGATTTGGCCGCCTTCAAGCAGTCGTTCATGGATGCCACATGAAAGCTACCCGCATCAATGGCATCTTGTTCCTGCAACTGCTGAAAAGAGGAAATAATATAATCCACCTCTGGCGGTTTGGGGATATTCTTACTAAGTTCTGCCATAGCCATACTACCTGCTTACAGAATCAGAAGAAAGTCCATTTGCTATCAGTGCATCCACTTCCTGCTTAGAATACAGGTTGCGTCTGCCAATCTTATGGACATGGATGTCGCCACGCTTTTCCATGCGCCACAATGTGGTATAGGTGATGTGCAAACGGGCGCACAGCTCGTCACGGGTGTAATACTCGGTGGATGCAGTTTGAGTTGGTTCTTTCAGCAGATTCTTACCCACCATTGTCTCCAATACTTCTGCAATGGCCTCCTTGAGGTCTTCCTTTTGCAGCATTATGAAATTTCCTTGCATGTCTCTTGGTTTTAAAAGTTTGCTGCAAAAGTATCATGGAATTACATGACATTATACCCATATAGGTACTACATGGTAACTATATGGGTATGGACGCATTTCCTCCTATGGAACGGAATGCTTGTATAGTAAGAGGAATGCATGAAAAAGCCCATGCAAGGCTGACTTACACGGGCTATGGGTTTCTTCTTTTAGCGGAATATAGATTCCACGATTTCATGGTCAATAGGCAGCTTGCCCGTCTTGTTGGTATAGGTGTTCTTGTAATTGGCCAGTCCGGAAACACCGAATAGGGTTTCAAAAGGCTTCCAATATGTTTTCTTCTTGCCGTCCTGCTCCGCTTTGGATAGCTTCAAATGTTCACAGGCACAATCAGCGAAATAGGCTAACAAGGAGTTTGTCTTTTGCCAGTGATATTCATTATCACATAACCTCAACAAAATTGCTTTGTCAAGAATCTGTCTGGCAGCTTCTGTTTGAAGTTCGGCTGGCAGGGGAACAGGTTTGTTCTCGATATCACCTTTGTCATTGGGTGTAATCGCCAAGCCATGAATCAGTCGGGCTTCTTCCGTCTGGAGTTCGGTTGGGATGGGATTAGGCTTGTTTTCAATTTCACATTCATCATCGAGTGTAATCTCCAATCCAAAGAATCGATTCCAATCATCCTGAGTCTTGATGCCATTTCGCATACTGGTCTCAACTAATTGCTGCTGTAAATCGGAATAGGCGTTCTTCTCTAATCGTTCACGGGCTTCATCAGTCTTGATGATGATTTTTGAGACAATCGTTTCGTACAGATTGCCACAAAATAGCCAGTATTTTAATGTGTTCTTTATCCTGTTTAGACGAATAAAACTCATGTTTCCTTCACTGAACAGAAATACTATCGCTGTTACAATGGTGTCACCAACTCTCGTGTAATTGTTGGAAAACAGAATGGGGAAGTCCCTCTGACTCACAATATGTTCCAGTTTCAATGATTTGGCAGTATAAGCATAGAGGTGCATTACCGCTTCAAACGACTGCTTCTTCAAATCGTTGATGATGCGGTCTGCCGTTATCTTGTTGGCTTGATACCATGTTAGAAAATCTACTTTGCATTCTGGTTCCATAAGTTACAGTTTTAAGCTGTCCTTATCCAACAGAAAATCGAGTAAGCCTATGGTTACGATCCCTTGTTCGTCCCGTTTAGTCTTAATATCATCTTTCACGACGATAATTTTCTTGAAGGAGTCATTGATAAATGAAAAAGAAGTCTTTTCCTGACGCTCCTTTTCAATGTTTGGCATGGCAAAAGCAGACTGTATATAGTACCTGTCGCTTCCCTCATTCACCACGAAATCAACTTCATATTGCTGGCGGATGCTTTTCCCGTCAATTTTTCTCTTAACATCTACCATGCCGACATCTACATTATAACCTCTCATTCGCAACTCATTATAGAGAACATTCTCCATAATATGATTTTCTTCTTGTTGACGGAAATTCAAAATGGAATTTCTTACTCCTAAATCGCAAAAATAGTATTTGGACAAGGATCCAATGTATTTACGTCCCTTGATGTCATAACGTTCTGCTTCTTCTATCAGAAAGGAGTCTTTTAGATAGGAAATGTACTTTACTACTGTGGGATAGGACAAATCAACATTCACTTTACTCTTAAAGGTGTTAGTCAATTTGTTCGGATTACAGGATGAACCTATAAAAGAAGACAGCATCTTTGCCAATTCCTCAAACTCATGCTCTTTAATCTCATGTCGTTCTTTTATGTCAGTCAGATAGGTTTTGCGATAAACATTATAAAGGTAGTCACTTTTCTTCTTATCACCTACTAAAGTCAATACGTGAGGTAACCCGCCGTAGGTATAATAGTCTTTCCATGCACCCTGCTTATCTCCGCCTACGGCTGCATAATACTCAGAGAAAGAGAATGGATACATGTGTATTTCATCGCTTCTATCCCGAAACTCTGTTACGATGTCATTCGAGAGAAAATGAGAATTGCTACCTGTTACATAGACATCCACATTCTCAATATGCAACAAGCTGTTTAGAACATCCATAAACTCATCTACCATCTGTATTTCATCCATAAGTATAAAATACAACTGGTTATCCCTGACTTGCTGGCGGATATATGCCAACAAAACGTCAGGATTTCTTAGCTTTTGATTGATGCGGTCATCCAAAGCAATAGAGATAATGTGATCAGCAGGTATGTTCTGTTTCAACAAATAATCACGAAAAAGAACTTGTAAAAGTGTGGACTTGCCACACCTTCTCATACCTGTGATTACTTTAATAAAACCATTTTCTCGTCCGTCAATCAGCTGCTTCAAATAGACGTCTCTGGGAATTGTTGCTCTCATATTTTAAGTTTTTGCCCCATGGAGCACTTTTTTCAATGGCAAAGATACAGTATTTATTTTAAAACAAGACGTGTAATTTGAAAAATATGCCACCTGTGGCATATTTTTCAAATCAACTCGTTCATTACAAAGACGCGAACAATTCTTTTCGGTCCTTTTCACTCATTTTTTTCAATAGTTCCAAGACCATTTGCTTATCAGTAGCTTTGTTTTGTCTTTCTTCGTTCAAAAGGTACCAATTATATTCCAACATCTTATCCAAAGGATAGGCACCAATATAGTTAGATGTTATATCTCCATTTCCACTATGCCCCATACTATCACTAATATATTTGTATGGTACTATACCAGAATTATTCAGATTGGTAGCGAAACTATGTCGAGCCCAGGTAGATGAAGGTTTTTGTTCTATGCCAAGCAGCTCTACCACCTTCGCCATATGCTCACGAATATAGCGATTATATCGTTGGATTACCCATACTTCTTGTTCTGGAGTTATCCACTCACTCATAATCGGGAACACACGCTTGTCAAGTTTAGGCTCATTGCCATACTTGTCTATAATCTTTTGTAGTTCTGGAGTAATGGGAAAGATGACCTCGCTAGCACTCTCGTTTCTGTCTCTCGTTTTATGACGCAAGAATCGGAGTTGCTTTCCATATGTAGCAAAATACCAACCATCATAAGTCAGTCGCAAGGTGTCAGCCAAATTTTGTCCGTCACCCAGATACATAAATAGGAACAGCCCTAAATCACGAAAGACGGCGTGTTTCTCTTTTGGAAAGAATAACTCCTTGCCTTTTTCGTCTTTGGCTTCGCCTCTTTCCCAAAAGTCATAAAGCATCTTCATGGTAGGAACATCAAGGAACTCATGCTTACGACTACACACCTTATTGTAGCCCGTGTCTTTGAACATTTCTTTGGTGCTTCCTTTAATCAAGCCACGGTCAATGCAGATATTTACAATGGTGCGGAATGTACGCAATGATATTCCAATGGATGTTGTACTAAGCTCATTTTTCTTCATTACCTTTACCCAATCCAGAATAAAGTTGTGACTTATATCACTTAAAGATACATCTTTTCCCATATCCCGTACAAACCTCTTTAATATATCCTCACTGCATCGAGCTGTTCCTGCCTTGCCATCGTCGCGCTTGGATACAATAAAAGATTCCCAAATGGAGTAGATTGTACTATCGTCATCTTTCCTCCCTTGATGTCGTTCCTGGAGT
Organism: Prevotella sp. HMSC077E09; assembly: GCF_001814685.1. Taxonomy (NCBI): domain Bacteria; kingdom Pseudomonadati; phylum Bacteroidota; class Bacteroidia; order Bacteroidales; family Prevotellaceae; genus Prevotella; species Prevotella sp. HMSC077E09. The sequence goes on from NZ_KV817576.1 coordinate 11,586, forward strand.
TTTCTCAAAGAAAAGTTTCCCTCATCGATGAGTTGATTTACAAGAGTAGCCACTTTCTCCATCTGTTTTTTTAATTCCTTTCGTTCTGAGGCTTTCTTGTTTCGTGATAATTTCTCACATTCACATAGTTCTATCCAATCTGTTCCTATATATGATTTCCCTATCCGCAGAAAAACTTTCTTACCAGCATATGCTATACGAATAGCGACAGGGGAAGTTTGGGAATAATCACCATCCATTCTTCTGGGATCCAACATAAGTGTACCTGTAACTTTCCCGTTGGAAGATACGAACTTTGCAAGCGAGGTTTCTCCCCTCTTTCGATACTTTTGAGACATATTTCCCACTTCCGTGAACTTTCCCTTGACTTTTTCCATTATAATTCTCCTTTTAACAGGGGATTCACGAAATCATCCGTGAACTTTTGGTGAACTTTCTGAATAAAAACTGCTGCAAATTTAAGATATTTCTTGGAACAAATAAATAATATAACTTATTTATTTTCAAGCATTTAATATTATTTATAATTTTATGAAATATACATCAAATAGCCTCATAATCTGGAGGTCATAGGTTCAAGCCCTATCTGGTCCACAGTTGAAAATCAAGCACTTGCGAATTTATTGCAAGTGCTTTTTCTTTTAAAGGTGACCTTTTAAAAAGAAAACTCTTCATCCGTGACCTTTTGAAATTTCGGGAAATGATATATGAATGACAGAGATTTCATGACGAAGCTTTTCTGCTATTACAACGAAATAACACTCGTATTATTTGTAAATAAATAACTTGGGCTTACGGACTATTGTATATGAGTTGTCAAGAGATGAGCCGTTTGAGAAAATGATCCCGTCCCTTTTTTCTGTGCCGTAGTTTTCATGAGCATGACCAAACAGATGATAGCGTGGTTTGATTTCCAATACTTTGTTGCGAAGATACATGTTACCCCAATGAGTATTGCTGCTTTCGTCAAGTATCATTGCTGGCGGTTCGTGGGTAACAAGTACATCCACATTATAAGGAATCAGGCTTTCGGGATGATTGTAGCCTAATCCGAAGAATTTTATACCCTCAATTTCGCAACCTCTGTCTTGGAGGAAGTGAACGCTGTCAGGTAGACCTTCTATATCGTCTGCTTCCCATAAACAGAGATCATGGTTGCCGGTAACAAATATCTTATGAGGGTAAGGCAGTTCTATGAACCAGTTAAGGAATTCAAGTACCTCGTCTTCGGTTCCCATATCAGTAAAATCACCACAATGCACGATAACATCAGCATCTGGTAAGTTTGTCAGTTGCTGGTGTCGGTTGTGGGTATCTGAGATTTGAAGGATTTTCATTTAATAAAGTATCTTTTTTTGAAACCTTCGTGGTTATCAATCAAATCTATAACATTATTGTACCTTGAGGTCTCAAATAAAAGGGTAAGATTATCTGGGATAACATCAGAAACATAATCCTCAATAATTTTTTTGAACATATCCTTAACTATGAGTTCCTCTTCTTTTAATATCTTGAATCGATTAATAGCATAACTTTTTGATCTACTTGTCAATCTCAGAAGATCTATGAATTCATTTTCCATTTCCCATGAGATGCTATTGAGTTCAACGATAGAAACGTTCTCGTACTCATCTTTATTATGAATTATATGATTGACAATAGCAAGCAAATGCCGGAACAACTGAGAAGCATTATAATAAGTAAACGACTGAGCCCTTCTTAATATATCAGTCAGCTTGTCTTCTGTGAATTTCCAGTGGTCATAATAGTTCTCTATCATAAAGTACGAGTCCGTAAAACGAGAATTGCTCATATAATATGGCTCAAGGAATTTTGACTCATAGTAAATGACTTTCTTGCCTTTATCAACTTTAATGTCAAGATTCGATTTGCCACCGACCTTCAACGGTGAACTCTTATCCCATTCAAATATGACAGTTGCTTCTGGATGTAATTTCTCATAAAGAAGAAAGAAATTAACACCCAAAGCGGTTGAAGAGTCAATAAAGTGACATTCTTTTAATGCATTCCCACTTCCATTTTCAAGTTCATCACAATGTTGTTTAGACAAACTGACCAATAAGTCCACATCTCGGCTTCCGTTTACACCTACTAACGCTTCCTTTAGAATTTTTCTGTCCATATATACTTATAGTTTAACGTGAGTTCGACGAATTATAAGTGTCTATAAATTTGGTGATTAGCGAAATTTGTTGTAACTTTAAGGTGTTAACATACAAATAATTACAAACAAAAATCGCTATGATCACCGAGGACAAAGTTACAGAAATATTTTGTATGGCAGATGACTTCTGCAAGTTTTTTGATGCAATGACAGCAAAATATACGCTAAAACCTACTGGGAAAAGAAAATATCATCGAAATTCTACAATGTCAAAGGCAGAAGTTATGCTGATAATGATTCTTTTCCACGATTCTGGTTATCGTTGCTTTAAACATTTCTATCTTGAAAAAGTATGCAAGCAGCTTCGCCATCTTTTTCCAAAAGTTGTTTCTTATAACCGTATAGTAGAATTGGAAAGGGATGTAGTTATAGCTTTAACCTTGTTTATCAAGAAGGTCTTGTTGGACAAATGCACGGACATAAGCTTCGTTGACAGCACACCACTGCGAGTCTGCAAAAACCAAAGAATACATATTCATAAGGTTTTCAAAGGCATAGCTCAAAGAGGAAAATGCTCTATGGGTTGGTTCTTTGGCTTCAAGTTGCATTTGATTTGCAATGAGAAAGGAGAACTTCTCAACTTTATGATAACCCCAGGAGATATTGATGACCGTAAGCCTTTGGAGTACAAAGCATTCATAGATTTTATATATGGTAAGATATTTGGTGACAAGGGCTACATCGGCAAGAACCTCTTTCAAAGGCTTTTCGTTGACGGAATACAGCTTATTACCAAATTGAAAAGTAATATGAAAGGAGCGTTAATGAGTGTTTCAGACAGACTTTTACTCAGAAAAAGAGCCATTATAGAGGCGGTGAATGATGAACTTAAGAACATTGCGCAGGTGGAACACTCCAGACATAGATGCTTTGACAATTTCATCGTCAACTTATTAGGGGCAATTGCTGCCTATTGCCTGTTTCCAAAGAAGCCGTGCATCAATGTACAAAGGACCATTGACACACAACTCGCATTATTCTGAATTCGTCGAACTCACGTTAGTTTAGCACCTGCCTCTTTATGAATGCAGATAACCTTCTTTGGTTTGATAGTTTCTATAACTTTCTTTATTGTTGTTTTGTCCGCATGACCAGAGGTGTGAATGTCCACAACATTGTGGAACAGTTCACGAAACTCCTTGTATTTCGGGTTGGCTTTCACTTGTTCAGGAATCTTGTAATATCCATCCCAAGATGAGAATATCAACAAGGTCTCCTCCTGCGGAAGTTTATCGATAAGGCCTTTGACTCTATCTATTTGTGATGTTCCAACAATCATGGTAAAGCCTCTGCGCTTCAACTTGCCGTAAAGTCTTTCACTATAGAACAGAGGGTCAAAGGAAAACAAACCTCGCGAGCGTTTTGATTCCCTTTCCGTAAAGAGTTCCATCGTTCTTTTCATGAACAAGGACCAGATGCACAAAGGCTTCTGTGCGCTTATTGCTGCTCCTTTTATTGCTGCCAGTCGTTCTATATCTGTAGCTGATGCCAAGACAAAGACGTATTTGAATGCCTGCATCACGCTTGCCATCTTCCTTGACACCTCACGTTCATGGATACATCTGCCCTCACGCTTCAGCATCGTACCTTCAGTGATTAGTATGTCGATATTTGTGGCATATTTCTTCAGTGTCGGGAAAAGTCCTTTGCCCAGATAGCCGTGCTCACGATAGTCTCCTGTGTGCCAGATGCGTTTGCCATCAGCCTCTATAAGAAACATGTAGGAATCATAAATACTATGGCAATTGTAGAACGGAGTAACCTTTATGTCACCTATGGTGATGGAGACAGGAGCCTCCTTTGCTTCTGCTCGCACCCATGTTTTAAATTCTTTTACTGCATCTATATGAGCAACTGCAGATACATGTTTCATTTCAAACATGATTTTCTTGTGAGAATCAAGTATCGGCTGCTGGCTGTATTGTTCTTTCTCTTTTATAATGGCTTCTTCGAGTATCCTGTACTTAATCAGTAGCAATTCTTTGCTTCCTTCTCCAATATACTGATCAATAGGGATATACCAGAACAAGCCGACATGATCTTCGTGGGCATGGGTGTAGAACACAGCTTCGTGTTCTTTCATATTTTTATCAATAATATCAATGACCATACTAAAGTCTTGCTCTGAAGTTGTTGATTCACCACAACCTGGAAGATTCTGCCCAAAATCGATGAAGACCCTGGATGTATTTGTCCATATTTCAGTGATGCAACCACCTATTTGGTTGAGACCTCTGTGTATCATGATATTTGCCATATTTTTACTCTATTTGTCGTATGGATATGAGTGTATTATATTGTAATTATCAAAATCCAAGATGTCTTGAATATTAATGTTTGGTAATGTCGCAGAAGAGAATAGGAATATTGGCTTGAAGTCTTTGTCGTTCTCCGTTAGTGTAAAATAATCTCCCCCTTCAATAACAGACTTTGAGATTTTCTTACAATTCCATCTCTTATCTTTAAACAGGTAACCACTCATTGTTTGTTCTGGAGTAGAAGTCCCTGCTTCCGCTTTGTTGTTAATCGTAATGAAATAGAATTCGGGATGGTTAGTAAATTCGTTGGTGCTTATTTCCGTAAGATTATATGGTACATCTACACCGATTTCTTGTAGTGACTTAACTATGCTTACTATTTCATCTTTTAAGTCTATGTACCTATTTTCTTTATGAAAAGCATAGAAATCCCTGACATGGGTGCGTATTCCAGACTTTCCTCCAATAGCTTTTTCCCCATATTTTAGTTCAATAAGCGCAACTCTATATGGTGCAGTCTTGGAGATAGCGATAATATCAAATCTCCAATCTTCTGCAGTATTCTTTCCTCTTAAAGATTTTGTAAATTCTACGTCAATACAAAACCATCCAGATGAAGGGTTGCTATTATTGTCGATAAAGAGTCGTTCCTGCGCCTGTTTCTCCTTTTTATCTCTACGATCACTTTTCTCCTTAATATTATTATAAAGTGAAACATATTCTTCGTCAGATAAACTACGTGTTTTTTTATCAGTATAATAAGATGCAAGTAGGGCTTTAGAGGGCTGCCCAACTCTAATCTTTGCAATACTATCGCAATTGTAGTAGAGATTTATATACCCATCTCTTATTCCGATGATGATTTCATTTTTATGCTTCTGATAGATTTCGGTATAAAACTTAGTGCTTTTGAAAGCTTCACAGAATGCTTTAGTTATCGCTGTTCCTCTGAATGAATCTCTGTTTTTCATATTTGATAGTTTAAATAACGGTTTATGGTTTTTAAAAGTCGTTTGAGAACTTCTTTTTTAAGGATATCTGGTTTGAGCACCTCTACCTTTTCGCCCATTGACAATATCTTTGTGGCTAGTTCTGACGTTAGACAAAGCCAATACTGGAAGTCACTATACTCCCTATCACTGGTCTTGATTTCCTCTTGAGAGGAATGAAGTGGAAGCGAGCGTATATATTCAACATGCACTCCGTATACTCGCAGAACAACTTTCTGAGGCTTCAGGTCTTCATTCACAAAGATGCCAACCGTATTGGCATAGTATTCCTCTGCGTCAAAATCCTTTGGCACCACAAAGGATTTATCCGTCAGTTCCATTTCGACCGTTCGGTCAAGAGCAACGTTACGGAGGCCTTCGTACTCGTTCAGATAGCCTACAATGTACCACCTTTGGTTATAGACCTTCATAGCATAAGGTTGAAGATGGTAGGTTGCACGCTGCCCGTCGAAAGGCTGATAGACTATCTGCAATTCTTTTCCTCGCTGCATAGCATCAATGACCGTCTGGAGGTATTCTGTCCCATGAGGGATGTCCTCAAACAGAATCCTGTCTTTCATATTGCGACCAGCCTCAATCATATTGGATATGGTGAAGGAGTTGAGCAACCACTGGCGGGTTCTGTCACTTCGTAACTCATTCGGTGATGAGATGTAATATTCGTATGTAGCGGAATCGCATTTCACCTCAACCCCAAATAATTCCGCTATTGCCTCCCTGTGTACATGAAATGTACGCAGAGCAAGGGGCTTCCCATCGCCAAGATAACTGTCCTTCCATCGATAGCTTATCTCTTCAAAGGTAAGCCGTCGCTGTTGCAGCAACGTGTTAAGAAGCCAGATGTATCGGTTGAATGTCTTGCTGATCATCTTTATTTCATTCCTTATTCGTATTATATAGTATGATGAGTAGTGGAACTTTGTCCGTAGACTACAATGCAAAGATAATCATCGTATCTGCAATATCACTGCATACCTCTTGAAAATTTTATAAAACGTATTGTTTTTTTATTCTATGCAGCACTTTTGCATACTCTGATGATAATTTTATATCCAAATTCTAAAATAGATAAGTTATGACAAAGAAAAGAAAACAGAATCGCAAGAATGAGCTTTCTAAGAAGGGAGCCGTTGAGTCTATGAGATTTCAAACACACATTGGACTCAAACAAATAGGGTGTAAGGATACCGATATGTTCCATAGGCTTGCAGATGTAGAAATAAATGTTATTGCAGAGTTAGATCTCACCGATGATATTTTGGGCATTAAAAATTTTGTAGAAAGTGTAAGAAGAGAGCTGAATGTAGAGCCAACACCTGAAAAGGGCGACTTCTGTACCAGCATAGTGGCAATAGCCCTCGGAATCTCCCAAATACCTGTACTGGATGATATGAAGATGCCTGTTGTGAACTGGCCAGACCAAATCAACAAGAAGATTCTGACACTTTATTATCCAGAGGAATCTCGAAACGCAGTGGCTGAATGGGCAAAAGCTAACGACTATAATACTACAACCTACCTTGGACGACCTGTGGTCAAATTCAAACAGTTATTTATAATCATAGAAAGAACACGCATGTGGACAGAATAGCTAAAAAAGGGCTGGGCGAATGCTCGCCTTCATTTCCAGCGATGGTTGAGCCAGAGATTATTCTTGACGACGAGATACCTCTTCCATATTAACAATCTCGAAGAGGTATTATTGGCTGTCGTCAATGAGTTATATGATGCTAACACCAATGTAGTCGTAGCTTGTGCGGTGCTGGGAGTCAAATTCAGATATAATACATCTCCCAGAAGTATATTGAAGCATTAAAGTATTAGAAGTGGCAGATGACCTAATAGCATTTTTTTCACGACTAAACGAAGATACTTTTTCTTTTCATGTTTTCATTCCATGTGATAGTCGGATGTTCCTTCTTTGCTTTTCCTTTTCAACCCTTTCATACTCTGAAAAGTTGTTGACTACATTCTGCATCTCCAGTTCCCCTTTGGCATGTTCTTTTTTTGTGAGAAAGGGACAGGACAAAACAGACAAGGTGCAGGCAGCATGTTGCCTGTCTGCGTCAGTATCAAGAAACTCATTGACGGCGCAGGCCTGCTCAAATGTAAACCGTCTGGCAATCGGCTTTTTGGAAAAGTCGATGACGGCTTTCAGAGCCTTACGACATACAGTGTCTAACAGGTCTATTACCTTCAGGAATGCGGATTCAAGGAAAGCAATGACATAATCTTTCTGTGAAAGGATAGCTTCGTGTGCACTTTTATCACTTTGCCTTTTTCTGTAAATGGTTCAACTTTTATGAAACACTGCGTGGCCCTTCCTGCCCCTTCTTTTATACTTTTTTACGTCTTTTCTTTCTTCTTATTCATTGATAATCACTATCTTTGCACCCGACTTTGAGGAAGTTGGAGTTAAGATATAGGTAATCAACTTCCATTTATCCGGAAGGAATTGCGCCCAAATTAAATGGCTGGAAGGGCGTTAGTACCTTCGCATTTAATAAGGAAAAAGATTGAAAACATTTGAAGAATTGGGCGTCAGTGAAGACATTCGCCGCGCCATTGAGGAATTGGGCTTCGAACATCCGATGCCCGTTCAGGAAGAAGTTATCCCCTATTTGTTAGGCAACAAGAATGATGTCATTGCGCTTGCACAGACAGGAACAGGCAAGACTGCAGCCTTCGGACTGCCCCTCTTGCAGAAAGTTGATGCACAGAACCGTGCGACCCAGGCCATTGTTCTTAGCCCGACGCGCGAACTCTGCGTGCAGATTGCTGATGATTTGAAAGACTTCAGCAAGTATATTAACGGCATGAATATCGTTCCTGTATATGGAGGTGCCGACATTCGACCACAGATTCGCACCATAAAACACGGTGTGCAGATTGTTGTTGCAACGCCGGGCAGATTGGTAGACCTTATCAATCGCGGTGTAATGGAACTCAACCAAGTGAACAATGTGGTGCTCGATGAGGCTGACGAAATGCTGAACATGGGCTTTTCTGACAGTATCAACGCCATATTTGAGCAGCTTCCGGACGACCGCAACACCCTACTTTTCTCGGCAACGATGAGCCGTGAGGTGGAGAAAGTGGCCAAAAGCTATCTTCACGACTATAAGGAAATCGTCGTAGGAAGCCGTAACGAGGGCGCAGAACACGTGAACCACATCTACTATCTCGTACATTCCAAGGACAAATATCTGGCACTGAAGCGCATCGTTGACTTTCATCCGCGTATTTTTGCCATTATCTTCTGTCGCACAAAGATAGAGACTCAGGAGATTGCCGACAAGCTTATTAAAGACGGTTATAACGCCGAAGCATTGCATGGCGACTTGAGTCAGCAGCAACGTGACCTCACCATGCAGAAGTTTCGCCAACATACGGTGCAGTTGCTTGTAGCTACTGACGTCGCTGCCCGTGGGCTTGACGTGAACGATCTGACTCATGTCATCAACTACGGACTGCCCGATGACATCGAAAGTTATACGCACCGAAGCGGCCGAACAGGGCGTGCGGGCAAGAAAGGAACTTCAATCAGCATCATACATGTCAAGGAAAAGTGGAAAGTCAGACAGATAGAAAAGCAGATTGGCAAGGACTTTATCGACGGAGAACTGCCGAAACCCGAGGAAATCTGCAAGAAACAGCTCTATAAGGTGATGGACGACATCATGAAAACTGACGTTGATGAAGACCAGATTGCACCTTATATGGATGATATCATGCGCCAGTTTGAATACGTAGATAAAGAGGACATTATCAAGAAAATGGTAACCGTTACGTTCGGACGCTTCCTTGATTACTACAAGCATGCACCCGAAATAGAGAAGCCAATGGCTGGAAAAGGCAGCCGAAGCGAGCGTGGTGACCGCTCGATGCGCGGCAAGGTGAGCAGCGGACGACGTCAGCACGTGGCCGAAAGTGGCTATCGCCGACTCTTCATCAATCTTGGAAAGAGTGACGGTTTCTATCCCGGTGAAATCATGCAATACCTCAACAAGCATGTGCATGGACGCCAGGAAGTGGGACATATTGACCTGCTACAGAAATTCTCTTATATCGAAGTGCCCGAGAACGACGCACAGAAAGTGATGAAAGCCCTCAATGGAACAAGCTACAAGGGGCGCGAAGTGCGCTGCAATGATGCCGATGAAGACGGACACGGAAGAGCCGGCAAGCGCGGTGGCCGCAGTGAGAAAAGCAGTCGTGGAGGCCGTCAGAGTCGCAACAACAATGAGCGTCCACAACGCCGTCAGCGTCAACATGAAGAAGAAAACGAAACGGATTGGCGCAGTCTTATTGCCGGGAAAAACATCAAACTCAAAGGAGATGAACCCGACTTCAGCGAAGAAGGTTGGGCAAGAAGACGCCCGAAGAAGAAATAAAAATACTTAAAATAAAGGCCCTGAATGCTTCATTTAGGGCCTTTATTTTATATTTTTGCCAATGTTATGCCTTTGCATCACGCGAATTTGGCATACATCAACGCAATATAATCATTAAAATCAGGGAATATGAACAAGACAATTGTAGGTCTTTCACTGTTGCTTGCCACACAGACAGCTATTGCTGCAGATGGCAATTTCACGGTGAAAGCCGAGCTGAAAAACTTTGGTGACACGGTGGTGGCTATGATTCCACAGGGCAAAACCTATCATCGCGACACCATACTTGTGAAGAACAACAAGTTCACGGCTACGCTCCATGTAGACGAACCGAAGGATATCTATCTTCTTTCCATGGAGACTTTGCACCGTAAGGAGAATAAACAGCTGCGCATTGTGGCTGTTCCCGGAGAGACCTTGGAACTGAAAGGAGACGTCACCACACGCTATGACATTGGCGGAACGAAGTTCTATCAGCAGTACGGTCAGTTCGACCGACAGCTCGAAACGGCCCAGAAAGCACTCAATGATCTTGGAGAAAGGCTTTCACAACGCATCAAGGCAGGCGAAGACCGCTCAAAGGTGATGGATGAATATGAGGCAAAAGCCCCCGCACTTGAAAAGAAAGTGAACGATGCAATCGTTGGTTTCATCAAGCAGCATGCCGATTGGGAAGCCAGTGCTGCTGCGGTTGTGGCTCTTGGAAAAGACGAGATTGAAGAAGGAGTCTCATTACTATCGAACACCGTCAAGAGCGGACGAATGAAGACTTACTATCAAAACATCATCAAAGCCTATAAAGAAGAGGCTGAAGCAGAAGCGAAATCAAAGGCTGCCCAGGCTGCCGGTGTCGTGGCTCCCGACTTCACCTTGAACGACATCAACGGCAAACCACTCTCTCTTTCAAGTCTGAAAGGAAGATATGTATTGCTGGATTTCTGGGGTTCATGGTGCATCTGGTGTATCCGCGGCATGCCGCAAATGAAAGAATACTATAAGAAATACGCCGGAAAGTTCGAGATCTTAGGCATTGACTGCAATGATACTGAAGCCAAATGGAAAGAAGCTGTGAGAAAACATGAACTGCCTTGGCTGCACGTCTATAATCCTAAGGACAGTAAAGTGCTTGCAGAATATGGCGTTCAAGGCTTCCCAACGAAGATACTTATAGGCCCTGACGGTAAGATTGTGAAGACTGTTGTGGGTGAAGATCCCTCATTCTACAAGTTTATCGACGAGATCTTCAAGAAGTAATTCATCCGGATTTCAACCTATAAAGCTTGTAAAAGCTGTTGAAAACATGAGCACAGACCTTGGTTGCACACTTTGCAGCCAAGGTCTGTTGCCGTCTAAAAGATAGTTATTCCAGTCATCCACTCCATGAAACCATGTCTTCATCTATCGCCTGATATGTTTTTTCGATTGGAGAAACGAATGTTTTTCCATAACTTTGCAACAGAAAAGAAATCCACAAAGAATGGATAAAGGGAGGAAATCGATCGTATTTATAAATTAAAAAGACAAAGACATGATGAAAATAGAAATGCCAAAATTGGCTTATGCAACAACGGCCTTGGAGCCTGTTATCAGCGAACAGACTATCAACTTCCACTATGGTAAGCATCTGCAGAACTACGTAAACACGCTCGCTTCGCTTGTGAAAGACACCGAATGGGACGGTAAAAGCGTGGAAGAAATCGTGAAAGGAGCACCCGAAGGCCCGATTTTCAACAATGCAGGGCAGGTGTTAAACCACGCACTCTACTTTGAACAGTTCCGTGCTCCACGCCATAACAACCTGCCTGAAGGCCGAATTCTGAATGCTATCAACGACGCATTTGGCAACTTCGACAATTTCAAAGCACAGTTTACTCAGGCAGCAACGACGCTGTTTGGTTCGGGTTGGGCCTGGCTTTCGCAACAGGCTGACGGCAAACTCGTCATTACCAAGGAGGCAAACGGCAGCAATCCGCTGCGTCACGGCCTTACACCTCTCTACGGACTTGACGTGTGGGAACATGCCTACTACCTTGACTTCCAGAATCGACGTGCTGACCATGTCGCTGCAAGTTGGGACATTGTGGACTGGGAGAAGGTGGAAGAAAGGTTGAAGTAAAGCCTCACCCCCACCCCCTCTCCAAGGAGAGGGGAGCGCTAAAAGCGAGGAAATGGAGGAGGGATTACAGAGCGTTATCAGGAAGAACGATTTTTCTTTTTGCATCGGAAAATAGATTATAAGCATTACATTGTTTTGATTTTTTCCACGAAAACATAGTTACGAAAGTTGATATAGAGGAAGAAGGGGAGCCATTCTGAATGGTTTCCCTTTCTTGTTTTTTATAGATAGCATGAAAAAAAGCGGGAAAAAGTGGAACTGTTCAGTCACTTTTTCATCATGAAAAGCGTTATATCCATGAACCGGTTCAATGAAAACAGAATGTATAACAATTAAAACATAAAACTATGAACAATGTAACTGCAGCTTATCAGATGGTATTTATCATCGCGATTTGCGTCTTGCTGCCTATCACTATGGCCTCTCTTCGTTATAAAAACAAGCAATATGAAACGCGTAAGAAAAGCGATATACTCATGGCAGCCATAGAGAAGAACGCGGATATCAACGTGCAAGACTTCCTCAACAAGTTTAATCCACCACGCAAATCCTTTGAAGAGAAAATGAAAACAATGCTGCATCTCGAACTGCTTTGGGGCGCAATACTCCTCATCGTGGGGCTGCTTTGCATGCTTTGTTTCATTGGATTATGCAGCTTCGAAGGCTTCAACACAGAGTTTATGACGCTTGGAATTATCTTCGGTATCATTCCCATAGGTATTGGAGCAGGCCTGCTCGTAGCCCATTTCAATGGAAAGAAAACATTGGGAAAGAACAAAGCGCAGTCATAAGATGATGACAAGAGACCAATTCGTCAGGCAAATCAGTCAGGAACAAGCGGCATTGCGTCGGTTCCTGACGGCTTTGTGCTGTGGCAACAGCACAACAGCTGACGACATGGCTCAAGACACATTGCTGAAAGCCTACATGCAGTTGTCGCAATATGATGAACGCGGACGGTTTGCTTCGTGGTTGATGAAGATAGCCTACCGCGTATTCATTGACAACCGGCGAAAGCTAAAAAGCCATGCAGAAGAACCGATAGCAAGTGCTAAAATCATTCAAGACGCGCAACAAACCGACAACACCTTTCGCTATCAAGCCCTATACATTGCGTTAGAAGCCCTATCAGAAAAAGCGCGGATAACAATGCTGTTACATTACATGCAAGGCTATCAGGTGAAAGAAATAGCCGAAATAACCGATGCCACAGAGAGTGCCGTCAAGAAGCAACTCTCGCGGGGTCGCGAAGAACTTAAAAAGAGATTGAAAGATGAATGAGGATAAGTTTTTCAAAAATATGTTAGCAGATTATCGTCCACAACTGTCAGATGACAACGCTTTCATGCAGAAACTGCAACGGCAGATGACGCTCATCGACGAGGTGAAAGCCTATCAGCAGGCACAGAAACAGAAGAACAAGCACATTGCCTCCTTTACATTCGCTGTGGGCTTGTTATTGGGTTGCATCGCTACATTAGTCATCTTCACGCTTCCAACGCCTGCAGAGGGGCTTATTTTCGGTGCAAAAACAACGCTGATGACATTCCTGTTACAGAACATTCTGTATATAGGTTTGGCTATCGGTGTTGTCACAATAGGTGTCTCCTGGTGGCTGTCAAAGAGAGCAGAAGCCTGGAGTTTCTGCTTCTGAACATTGAGATTTAGGAATGTGTCGATGCCCGTCAACATTCTTTACAAATGCCCTCGCACAGCTCGCGAATTCAAAAACAGTTTTCCCTCAGCCCGAAATACGCGAGTTTTGAGGGTGTTTTGCAATACATTGACTATCAAACGGTTATCTCATTTACTTGGAATGAATGTGCATTTTGACGTTAAAGCATGTTGTCATTTGCGTCAAATGACTGTGTAAGATGCGTCAAGAGGCGTGGTAATTCCATTCACTTTGTGCGGTCGTTTGGTGCAAATGGCACCGTAAAGTGGCTCAGATTGTAAAACAAGAGGAAAGAAACGAGGGCATCGAAGCCATAAAAGGGCTTCGCAAAAGCATGGGAAACGCGTTTTCATTTCTATTTGGTCGACTCCGGAAGTGTTAAAAACCGCACAACAAACTTTACAAAATCGCTTTTCATCTCAATAAATGTGACACATTACGAAGCTTGAAGTTCAATCTTCAAACCTCGAAGTTGAAAGGGAAAAAAGGAGGGAAATCCAATTGGATTTCCCTCCTTTTATTCTTTATTCCTGCCCCCGAAACCGAGGAAGGAGTAAGTTTAATCACCGAATTTTGCCTTGATAAACTCTCGGTTAAGACGGGCTATATTGGCAATTTTCTCGTTCTTAGGGCATACAGCTTCGCATGCACGGGTGTTCGTGCAGTTACCGAAACCAAGCTCATCCATTCTGGCAACCATCGCCTTGGCACGTCGTGCGGCCTCGGGCTTACCTTGAGGAAGGAGTGCCAACTGGCTCACCTTGGAACTTACAAAGAGCATTGCAGAACCGTTCTTACAAGCAGCTACGCAGGCACCGCAACCGATACAAGTGGCGCAGTCCATAGCTTCGTCTGCATTTTCTTTGCTGATCAGGATTGCATTGGCATCCTGAGCCTGACCTGTGCGGATAGAAGTATAGCCGCCAGCCTGAATGATTTTATCGAATGCGGAGCGGTCAACCATGCAGTCTTTGATAACAGGGAAGCCTGCAGAACGCCAAGGCTCTACGGTGATAACGTCGCCATCATTGAAACGACGCATATAGAGTTGGCAGGTTGTTGCACCGCGCTCGGTCTTTCCATGAGGTGTACCGTTGATATAAAGTGAGCACATACCGCAGATACCCTCACGGCAGTCGTGGTCGAAAACGAATGGTTCCTGACCGTCGTCGATGAGTTCTTCGTTCAGAATATCGAGCATCTCAAGGAACGAGGTGTCGTCAGGGATATTCTTCATCTCGCGTGTATCGAAATGTCCCTGGTCTTGTGGACCATTCTGTTTCCAATACTTTATTGTGAATGATATATTCTTTGCCATGTTCTTATTTTTTAGTTGACAAGTAAACAAGTGGACGAGTTGACGGGTTATTTGCCTAATGATTTTATCAAAGCAGCTAACATCTTGATGATATTTTGCACTTCAATAGTCAACTGTTCTACTTCATCTAAAGAAATATAACCCAAATCCTTCGAAAGGATTAACTGTGTTTCCAACTCACATGCAGAGCCTAATGCTATACTAAGGAAGTTTTCAGTTTCACGCTGATGGAGTCTTCCGTAGCCCTCGGCTATGTTGGAAGGAATTGACACGACAGCTCTGCGCTTTTGAGAAGTCAATCCGAAGATTTCTTCCCGAGGGAACATTTTGGTGGCTTTATAAACCTCCATGACCAGTTCCATAGCCTTTTGCCAGACGGTTAAATCCTTATGAGTCTTCATACTTCAAGTCTTACAACACCATATACTTGCTTGTCTTGTCTGCATTTATAATTTATGTTCTTGGAGAAGGAACAAGCCGACAACTTGTCAACTTGTCCACTATACAACCGTCAACTAATTTTTATAGTTACGTGTTTGTACCTTAATTGCCTCATACTCGAGTGGTTCCTTGATCAATTCAGGAGCCTTGGTATCGTCTCCCTGATATTCCCAGCAGCCCACATAGAAGAAGTGTTCGTCGTCGCGCTTAGCTTCTCCTTCTTCTGTTTGATGCTCCTCACGGAAGTGACCACCGCAACTTTCCTCACGATGAAGCGCATCGTAGGCCACGAGTTCGCCCATCAAGATGAAGTCACGCAAGTGGATAGCCTTGTCAAGCTCAATGTTGAGCCCCTCTTTCTTGCCTGGGATGAAGAGGTTTGAATTGAACTCTTCACGGAGTTCTTTCAGCAACTTCAAACCTGTTTCGAGGCCTTCCTTGGTGCGACCCATACCCACATGCTCCCACATGATATGGCCAAGTTCCTTGTGGATAGAGTCAACAGAACGCTTACCCTTGATGTTCATGAGGCGATCAATCTCTTTCTTCACGCCCTCTTCTGCCTCTACAAACTCAGCACGGTCTGTTGGAACCTTTGGCCAAAGCGCCTGGTCTGCGAGATAATTCTGAATGGTATAAGGCAAAACAAAATAGCCATCGGCCAATCCTTGCATCAAAGCTGACGCACCAAGACGGTTGGCACCGTGGTCAGAGAAGTTACACTCACCGATAGAGAACAGACCGGGAACGGTGGTCATCAACTCATAGTCGACCCAAATACCACCCATTGTATAGTGGATAGCAGGGAAAATCATCATCGGATTATAGTACTTCACACCGTTAATCTCATTGGCAACTTCACCAGGATTAACATCGGTAATCTCTTCATACATATCGAAAAGGTTGCCATAACGCTGAAGAATGGTATCAATGCCGAGGCGATTAATAGACTCAGAGAAGTCGAGGAATACGGCTAAGCCTGTGTTATTGACACCGAAGCCCTTGTCACAACGCTCCTTGGCTGCACGTGAGGCAACGTCACGAGGAACAAGGTTTCCAAAGGCTGGATAACGGCGCTCCAAATAGTAATCGCGGTCTTCTTCAGGAATATCAGAGCCCTTTTTGGTTCCTTCCTGCAATGCCTTGGCATCTTCAAGTTTCTTTGGAACCCAGATACGTCCGTCGTTACGGAGCGACTCAGACATCAATGTCAGCTTAGACTGCTTGTCGCCATGCACCGGAATACAAGTCGGGTGGATCTGAACATAAGAAGGATTTGCCATGTAAGCACCCTTACGATAGCACTGAACGGCAGCTGTGCAGTTGCAGCCCATAGCGTTAGTAGAGAGGAAATAAGTATTTCCATAACCTCCGGTAGCAATCACTACGGCATTGGCTGTGAAGCGTTCAAGCTCACCGGTAATGAGGTTCTTGGCAATGATACCACGTGCATGGCCGTCGACGATAACAACGTCTTCCATTTCATAGCGCGTGAAGAGCTTCACCTTGCCCGCATTGATTTGTGCACTCAATGAAGAGTAAGCACCGAGAAGAAGCTGCTGGCCGGTCTGTCCCTTGGCATAGAAGGTACGGCTTACTTGTGCACCACCGAATGAACGGTTGGCCAACATACCACCATATTCACGTGCGAAAGGCACGCCTTGTGCCACACACTGGTCGATAATATCATTTGAAACCTCTGCCAAACGATAGACATTGGCCTCACGAGCACGGTAGTCACCGCCCTTAACGGTATCGTAGAAGAGGCGGTAAACGGAGTCACCGTCGTTCTGATAGTTCTTTGCTGCATTGATACCTCCCTGCGCAGCAATAGAGTGTGCACGGCGAGGAGAGTCCTGGATACAGAAGTTCAGTACGTTGAAGCCCATCTCCCCAAGAGATGCGGCAGCACTGGCACCGGCCAGACCCGTACCGACAACAATAACATCCAGCTTCAATTTATTCTTTGGATTGACCAAACGCTGATGAGCCTTATAGTTGGTCCACTTTTCAGCTACAGGTCCTTCTGGTATTCTGGAATTTAATGTCTTTGTCATGATTGTTCTAAATTAAAAATTCATATTAGATTGCTTATAACGCAACACAGTGTGATGTAGCACAGCACAGACTTGGTGCACAACCGAAAGCGAATGCAAGTACTACCACAAGGAAAGCGAGCATCAACAGTGTAACGTAAACATTACCGATGATCTTCCAGCGGTTAAACCACACCTTGCCATTGACACCAACGGTCTGCATGGCGCTCCAGAAACCGTGAGAGAGATGGAACCACAGTGCAACAATCCAGATGATGTAAAGCACTACATAGAGTTTGTTCTTGAATATCGCTACAATCAAGCCAAAACCGTCAGTGGGTTCAAGAACCGTTTTCATACCAACGAGCTCTGCAAACATCATGTTATACCAGAAGTTGAAAAGGTGGAGGCCAATCCCCAGCAATACAATGATACCGAGAACAAGCATGTTCTGGCTGGCCCACTCTACCTTGTCAGGCTTTGCCGTAACCTCATAACGATTGGCACCACGGGCACGACGGTTCTGTGCTGTAAGGATAAAAGCGTAGACAATGTGACAAACTGCCAAGGCACCAAGACCTGCCGTCGCCGCAACTGCATACCAGTTGGCACCCAACAGCTCACAAATCATGTTGTAGGCATCTTTAGAAAAGAGTGCAGCAACATTCATACAACAGTGGAATGTCATGAATAGAATCAGTGCTATGCCTGTTACAGACATCACTACCTTTCTACCAATAGATGAATTGATTAACCACATAAATGATTGATTTTTAATTATTTAACTGTTTGAATAATATACAATGAATATTCTTCCCGAACAAATCAGACAATAAAAGAGTATCAACGACTACCTCATATTAGGTAGTAAATACCAGGATATGAGGGGAAATACCCTTTGGAATTCAGTGCAAAAATACTATATTTTAATGATTTATCAAAGTATTTTAGATAAAATAATCTATATTTAAATTAGGATTTAGTCTCTGGAATATGCATTATGGAATATTCACTTTTATGAGATATTGATAGAAGTGCATATTCGTCTGTGCACATAAATCCATGAAACAAGGTTTCAAGGTTATGAAAACAAGAAAGGAAGTATCAGCAAGAATTCTACATTGCTTAGCTTGATACTTCCTCACTATAGAAAAACTAATAAAAATAATCGTTCAATCAATGTTGGGATTTCGGTATGATTTCAAACACATTTGCTTTTCCAATAACCTCTATACGGGTCACATTTTTTGCAACATCCACAGTAAAGAATGGAGAAGTAGATGTATATTCGGCCTTCAAGCGATTACGCTTGTCATACTGACAAAGGCGAACCGAACCGTCTGTTGGCAAAGAAAGCAAGAATGTAAAAGCTGTTGTACCGTGTGGTACCTTAAATGAGAAATCGCCTATACTCTTGAAAATGGTACTTGGTTGATGATCGAAAGCATTCAGAATGTCATTCGACACACCGTTGTTCTCAATAAAGGGAGTTGCAGCCACATTTTCAGGAACCACTGTAAATGAACGAACAGCTGCCCAGTTTGTACGTTTTGAATCGAGTCGGACAAGGCGAATATAACGTGCTTCTATTGGCCTTTCAGCCTTCCAAAGAATATCATACTGATTATGTAAACCCGTTAAAAGCGGCTTCCAGACTTTGCCATCAACAGAATACTCTATTGCAGCATGGTCAAAGAAGTCGGTATCATCTTTAGAATTTCTGCCTTGTAAGATATGAACCTCACGAATAGGCATCGGTTCGGGAAGTGAAACTCCAATCCAGTCACCTGCTTTCTGACTCTCACCAGAAGTATAGAAGGTGGCACTGTCGCCATCCAACATAAGTTCACTCTGTGTAGTTCCTATATTCCTATAGGTTCCTGTGCCATGCAAAGAGAAAGCTTTCTTACCCGATTGCCGCTCATAAAAGGCTTCTCCTAAGTCTTTCATGGCACATTCGTAGAATGGTTGCAGCTTCATTGTACCCGATTTATGTGCCTCGTAAGCTTGCTTATCCTTATTGCTCATCAGGTTTTTTACATATGCTTTCCAAAAGGATGATGCATCTTCTGAGCGATAGAGATCCATGAGTTCAAGGGCTTTCTTGCCACGCATACCAAGTTTCCCGAACTCTTTCAGCCACGGTTGGAGTTCTTGAAGAAGCAGAGTGTCATTACAACCCGCTTCAATCTTTGCGGGAACCTGTACCACGCGTTCGAACTCTTCATAAAGTTTATCACGCTTTTCCTTTGTATAATCGGCTAACCGGAAAGTCTCTGTATCCCATGATTCATCGCGACGATAGCCCGTTTCTGTGTCTGCAGAATGGATAGCAAATGTGCGATAAGCCTCTTTTGCATGGGGCATCATCACCTCTAAACCGCGTTCCCAACTGTCAATTGGATTATAGGCAGCAGGATTCCACGTATAGTCTGCCACACTATAGAGTGAAAGTTTCGAAGCCTCTCCATGCTCCATAGGGTTACTGACAAGTCCACACATATCTTTATTTGTGAGTGAAGTGTCTAAACCATAGACCGGACCTTGCAAGATAAGATTACGAACATAGTCGGTTACAGCATAGTTCCACCAGAAGAAAGCAGGACGTTTGATGCGGCTATCCACCCAGTCGAGAGTTTCTTTTGTGACATCACTGCAAACCACATCGCCTGTCCAAAACACACGGACAGAGGGATCGAGGGTGCGTCCATAAATGCTCAATGGCCCGTCTTCATCTGCTTTTGCCCATAACTTAGAATAATCCGTAGGACAGATAATAAGCGGTGAGACATCGCCTTTGGCTTTTACAAATTCCTTGGTCAAGCGATTCAACAGCTCAACTTGCTTATTCGGATTAGTTCCTTCTCCTGAAATATCATCGAAGAATATAGCAAATGAGCGTACACCGTCTGCATACATGAGATTAAATTTACGTACAAGATTCTGATAATCTTCCTCATTCCACTTAATATCTTTTCCTGGATGAATCGCCCAAACAAAGTCTACCCGGTTCCTCCGACACGCCTCAACTAATTCCTTAATGTTTCTCTGCTCCCTCTCCGGATACGGCAGACGCCAGCTTGGTGAACTGTGATAAGGATCGTCTTTCGGGCCATAAATATAGGTGTTCAGCTTATGTCGTCCATAAAACTCAATCAGAGACAGACGTACGGCATGTGACCACGGCATACCATAAAAGCCTTCAACAACACCACGATAAGGGAAGACAGGCGCATCATTGATTTCCAAACAAGGTAGTTTCCTACCACCTTCTGCTATAGGACTCTCTATGAGCTGACGCAAAGTCTGAATAGCATAGAATACTCCCGCATCATTAGCAGCCTGAAAACGAATTTCCTTTGGACTTACCGTCAATGAATAGGCCCCATCAACATTAGCCTGTTTCTTACTGACAACATCCACAACAAGAGGCTTTTCCACTAATTGTATCTGCAAAGGGAAGCCCTTTGAAGATAGGGAAAGGAACGTCAGCTCGTTCCTATAGTCGGAGGTTAGCTTACGTTTCGATATTGGTTGAATTAAATGAACACCGGCACTGATGTCTACAGTGTTTCCACTTGTCAGTCTCAAATGGCGAGGCGTCGGATTAATAACAAGTCCATGGTGATCGATTTTCTTACCAGGGACAGGGGTTATTGATTGTATTTCCGAACGTTGACAGCCTAAGTCGAAATCATTTTCCTGTGCTTGTACTACTGTAAAGGTGCATAGACTCAATACAAATGCAACTAAGATTTTCTTTTGTTTCATGTAGGTTTTTAATTATTTAGCTTACAACTGACCACACATTTTCATATATGTTTCAGCCGTTTATAAAAGATTTCACAATCGCTTCTCTTTGCAACGGTCAAAGATAACGCCAACAAAGATAAGAAATAAAAATAAATTCTAACCATCCACAGATATAAAAAAACAGATGAATATGATTTATCTATTACAAGAAAATATATGACATTTATATAAAAACTGTAAGATTTTGACCATTGCATTACCCTGTTCGGGATAAGCAATTGAAACTACTCAAAAGCAAAGATTTATCCCCAATTAGTGCAACCCAAATCTGTCTGTATGGTAATTTGCCGTAGATTACGCTGCAACTTGACTCAAATCACCGTGCAACTTGACTCACTTTACAACGTAACTTGACGCTAATTACACTGTAACTTGACGCACTTTACATCATAAAGTGACTTAAATTGCGAGGCGATTCGATTGCAATTGCAACGCCACGTGATGAAATCTTATTTATTATTATATTGAATCGGGGTATTACATTAATCTGATTTCTTTCTAAAACAGCACGAGAATATATCACAAGATTCACAGTTCTCATGTAAGACTAACATCATGTCATCCTCTCACTCATAAACAATGGTACAGTATATTGAACGCATCCTGCTGATGCTTTTTAATGAATAAAAGCATCATAATTCGATTTTATTTCTTAATTTTGTAACGTATCTAAAATAGAAAAGTTATATCTCTATACTTTTGTAGAAAGACAATGGAACTCAAGTATGACGTACTTGTTATCGGTGGTGGCCATGCTGGTTGCGAAGCTGCAGCTGCTTCAGCAAATATGGGAGCTAAAACCTGCTTGATAACAATGGATATGAACAAGATAGCCCAGATGAGTTGCAATCCTGCCGTAGGTGGAATTGCGAAAGGACAAATCGTAAGAGAAATCGATGCTTTGGGTGGAAACATGGGTATTGTAACCGATAGAACTGCTATTCAGTTCCGCATGTTGAATATTGGGAAAGGCCCTGCTGTTTGGAGTCCACGGGCACAATGCGACCGAGGTAAATTCATTTGGGAATGGCGTACAACGCTCGATCACACCGAAAATCTTGATATTTGGCAGGATCAAGCTGACGAACTCATCGTTAAAAATAACGAGGCTGTAGGTGTAAAGACTATTTGGGGAGTGACGTTTTATGCCAAAAGCATTGTCGTCACAGCAGGCACATTCCTCAACGGATTAATGCACGTCGGACGCAAAATGATAGAAGGTGGTCGCTGTGCAGAACCGGCAGTGCACCATTTCACAGAGAGTATCACACGCTGGGGAATTACTTCTGCACGTATGAAAACAGGGACTCCCATAAGAATAGACAAACGAACTGTTCACTTTGATGAAATGGAAGAACAGAAAGGAGACACTGACTTCCATCAGTTTAGTTATATGGGTGAGCACCGCATACTCCGACAATTATCCTGTTGGACGACTTACACAAACAAAGAAGTGCACGAAACTTTACGAGAAGGTTTGACCGATTCACCTCTGTTTAATGGACAGATACAAAGCACCGGGCCTCGCTATTGCCCCTCTATAGAGACCAAACTTGTTACATTCCCCGACAAAGAGCAACATCCGTTATTCCTTGAACCAGAAGGCGAAGACACCAATGAAATGTATCTGAATGGGTTTTCTTCAAGTATGCCCATGGATATCCAATTAACTGCCATCCATAAAATCCCAGCGTTTCGCGATGTAAAAATATATCGCCCTGGCTACGCTATAGAATACGATTACTTTGACCCAACCCAATTAAAACACTCGTTGGAATCGAAGATTTTGCCTGGTTTGTTCTTTGCAGGACAGGTAAATGGCACTACAGGATATGAAGAAGCAGGCGGACAAGGTATTGTTGCTGGCATTAATGCAGCCCTCCATTGCACAGGAAGTGAACCTTTTATAATGCAACGAGATCAGAGTTATATCGGTGTTCTTATCGATGATTTAACAACGAAAGGCGTTGATGAACCTTACCGTATGTTTACATCTCGTGCAGAATATCGTATTCTTTTGCGTCAAGATGACGCTGACGCACGCCTCACAGAAATAGCATACGACCTCGGAATTGCCAAACGCAATCGTTATGATTGGTGGCATCAAAAGAAAGAAGCAGTCCACCGTTTAATTCATTTCTGCAAGGAATATCCGATTAAATCGAGTGAAATAAACTCTCAATTAGAATCATTAGGCACCACCCCTCTTCGTGCAGGGTGTAAACTTTCTGATTTAATTGCACGACCACACCTAACACTTCAGAACCTTTCGGAAATCATTCCAGAGCTTAAAGAAGCATTACTAATGCCAGAAAATCGAAAAGAAGAAATAGCTGAAACAGCCGAAATTCAGATGAAATACCAAGGATATATCGAACGAGAACGGATTATTGCCGACAAAATGCATAGATTGGAAAACATTAAAATCAAGGGAAGATTTAAATATAGCGAACTTCAAGAGATTTCAACAGAAGGTCGACAAAAACTCGAAAAAATAGATCCAGAGACTTTGGCACAAGCAAGTAGAATTCCAGGAGTATCTCCAAGTGATATTAATGTACTTTTAATTCTATTAGGACGATAGGCTTCCTACGACCCAAAATGAAGTTTCAC
Source organism: Prevotella sp. HMSC077E09 (assembly GCF_001814685.1). NCBI lineage: Bacteria > Pseudomonadati > Bacteroidota > Bacteroidia > Bacteroidales > Prevotellaceae > Prevotella > Prevotella sp. HMSC077E09. Next base: position 35,445 of record NZ_KV817576.1, read on the forward strand.
GTGAAACGAGATAAATAATAAAACGCTGATATCTAATAATTTAAGTGTTCAAATGAAACATATAATATTAAATAAAACATAAGAAGACATCGAAAGACAAGAGCTTTTTATGAGTAAAACCAAACGCAACATATCAGACATTAAGGAATAAACAGAATTCAAATATAATACAAAATAAAAGATGAATAAACAACTATTATTAGACAATCTGCGCAGCATTCCAGATTGGCCCATTAAAGGTGTCAACTTTCGTGATGTTACTACCCTGTTCAAAAGCCCAGAAGCACTCCGCGAAATCGCGGAAGAGATGTATGACATCTATAAAGAAAAGGGAATAACTAAAATTGTAGGCATAGAGAGTCGCGGCTTTGTCATGTCATCAGCCGTAGCTGTAAAGTTAGGTGCAGGCATCGTGTTATGTCGCAAACCAGGCAAACTGCCTTGTGAAACTGTACAAGAAAGCTACGCCAAGGAATATGGCATAGACACCATTGAAATCCACAAAGATGCCATTAATGAGAATGATGTCATTCTTCTTCACGACGATTTACTCGCTACAGGCGGCACAATGAAAGCAGCATGTAATTTAGTTAAGAAGTTTCACCCAAAGAAAATATATTGCAACTTCATTATTGAACTGAACACAGAGTTCCCTGAAAGCCGAGAACTTTTCGACAAAGACATTGAGATCTCATCCTTACTGAAATTCTAATTATTATGGAACGGCAGCCTTGTTTCACGTGAAACAAGGCTGCCGTTCTTTACTTTATATAAAGGGGATACGCATATATGACACGCGAAGAAAATGAAAAACGATTAGCTTATCTCAAGAACATCGTATTAAATATGCCAGAGAAACCAGGCAGCTATCAATTTTATGATGAGAACAAAAACATCATATATGTAGGTAAAGCCAAGCGTCTCAAGCAGCGTGTTTCTTCTTACTTCCATAAAGAAGTAGATCGGTTCAAGACTAAAGTATTGGTCTCCAAGATTAGAGATATCAGCTATACCGTCGTCAATACTGAAGAAGATGCGCTCTTACTCGAGAACAGTCTCATCAAGAAGTATAATCCCCGCTACAACGTCTTGCTGAAAGACGGTAAGACTTATCCCAGCATCTGTATTACTAACGAGTATTTTCCACGTATCTTCAAGACCCGAAATATCAACAAACGTTTCGGCACTTTCTTTGGCCCCTACCCTCATGTCGGAAGTATGTATGCCATTCTTGATATCATCAAGCGCCTTTATAAACCACGCACCTGTCGCCTTCCTCTCACCAAAGAGGGTGTTCAACAAGGGATGTTCAAACCTTGCTTAGAATACCATATTCATAATTGTGATGCTCCATGCATTGGTAAACAGAGCTACGAAGAATATCAAGAGAACATGAATCAAGCACGCGAGATTCTAAAAGGGAACACTCGTGAAGTGAGTAAAAGACTTTATCAACTCATGATGAAGAATGCCGAACTCTTGAAATTCGAGGCAGCAGAAGATATCAAAAAGAAGATTTCACTCCTCAACGAATTTGTTGCTAAGAGTGAAGTTGTCAGTCATACGATCGATGATGTAGACGTTTTTACTATTGTTGATGATGAGACTAACCACAATGCCTACATCAATTATATCCATGTGCGCAAGGGAACCATCAATCAAAGTTTTACATATGAGTATAAAAGAAAACTTGATGAAAGTGATGAGGAACTACTAATTACTGCTATTCCCGACATCAGAGAACGTTTCAAGAGCCACGCTAAAGAGATTATTGTGCCATTTGAAATGGAGTGGAAGATAAAAGGTGCAGAGTTCTTCGTACCTCAAAGAGGTGATAAAAAACATCTCCTTGAACTGTCAGAGATGAATGGGAAACAGTATAAATTCGACCGACTGAAGCAATCAGAGAAACTCAATCCGGAACAGAAGCATACGCGGTTGATGAAAGAATTGCAAGCCAAGCTTAAACTTTCCAAATTACCTTATCAGATTGAATGCTTTGACAACAGCAACATTTCTGGAACGGATGCCGTGGCAGGCTGCATAGTATATAAAGGTATGAAGCCCTCACGAAAAGACTATCGCAAATACAACATCAAGACGGTTGTTGGTCCCGATGATTATTCCTCTATGCAAGAAGTAGTCCGCCGACGCTATAGTCGCATGATAGAAGAGCAGACTTCCCTCCCCGACCTCATTATTACAGATGGTGGAAAAGGTCAAATGGAGGTAGTAAGAGAAGTTGTTGCCGATGAACTACACCTCAACATACCCATTGCCGGACTTGCCAAAGACGACCGACACCGCACAAACGAACTCCTCTACGGTTTTCCTCCACAGACCATTGGACTTGATGTGAAGAGCGAACTCTTCAAAGTACTCACACAAATTCAAGATGAAGTGCACCGTTATGCTATCACCTTCCACCGCAACAAGCGCTCAAAACACGCCCTACACAGTGAACTTGACGACATCAAAGGGCTTGGACCAAAGGGTAAAGAGGCGCTACTCAAGGAACTAAAGACCGTTAAATCCATAAAAGAAGCTGATAATCAACAACTTATACAAATTCTTGGAGCATCTAAAGGAATGATAGTCTATAAACATTTTCACCCAGAAATGCCCGAAACAGAATAATTTTTTGTATATTTGCCGTATGAGAATAGTCATACAACGCTGTGCACAGGCCTCTGTTACCCTAAATAATGAAGTGAAAACTGCTATTGGCAGAGGCTATCTTATCCTTTTAGGTATCGAAGAAAGTGATACCGAAGAAGATGCTAATTGGCTGATACACAAAGTAATAAACCTAAGAGTTTTCGACGATAAGCAGGGCATCATGAACCGTTCTATCATGGATATTGACGGCGAAATCCTTGTTGTTTCCCAGTTCACACTATTTGCAAGCTACAAGAAAGGCAACCGCCCATCGTGGCTCCGCGCAGCAAAACATGAGATTTCAGTACCTCTTTACAACTATTTCTGCAATGAACTGTCACATAAACTCGGCAAAACCGTAGGCACAGGAGAGTTCGGAGCTGATATGAAAGTGGCGCTCGTCAACGACGGCCCCGTAACTATTTGCATGGATAGTAAGGCGAGAGAGTAGAGTCTCTCCCCCAACCCCTTTGCTTTCCTCGCTTCGCAAGCTCAACGAACAGCAACCTACAGTTCCTCGAAAAGAGAGGGGATAATATCATTTTCCAATGGAAATAAAAGACAAAAAATAAAAGAAGCTAACGAATATTCAATTTATTCGGAAGCTATATCAAACTTATAAAAGTCACAACAAACGAGTATAAACACTATAAAATAACCTCAAATTAGCAGGCATATCACTCCCCTCTTTCTTCGGAGAGGGCTTAGGGGTGAAGCTGTTAAGTGCGGAGCACTTTATATTAATACTATTATGACCCTTCAAGAAGCCCAGAAATCCGTTGATGAATGGATAAAAACTTATGGCGTTCGCTACTTCAATGAACTCACCAACATGGCCTGCCTTACAGAAGAAGTAGGCGAATTAGCACGCGTTATAGCCAGGAAATATGGCGAGCAAAGCTTCAAACCAGGCGAGAAAGCCAACTTAGGAGAGGAAATGGCCGATGTGCTTTGGGTGCTCCTTTGCTTAGCCAACCAAACCGGTGTAGACCTCACGGCCGAATTAAAGAAAAGCTTTGAAAAGAAAACCCAGCGCGACAACAAGCGTCATCTGAACAACAATAAATTGAAATAAACAACCTAATCAATACAAATTATGGCATATACAAAGACTATCCTGCCACAAAACGAAGGCAAGGAGATTAAGAATGAAGACAAGAGCAAATACGAAAAGGCTCTTGAACTGTATGACACCAACCTCAACGACGCCGAAGTTCAGGCTGCCGTAAAGAAGATTATCGAGGAAAAAGTGCCACAGAACGACACCATGGAAGTAAAGAAATTCCTCTTCGGAAGTATCGAACTCACAACGCTCAGTACTACGGACACAGAAGAGAAAGTGCTCAAAATGATTGAGAAAGTCAATCAGTTCGACCGCGAGTACCCCGATATTCCCCATGTTGCAGCCGTTTGTGTCTATCCCGTCTTTACCGAACTCGTGGCCAATAGCCTTGAAATTGATGGTGTAGAAATTACCAACGTATGCGGAAATTTCCCTTCCTCACAGGCCCGAATGGAAGTAAAGGTGGCCGAAACTAAGTTGTCTGTGACCGACGGTGCCACCGAAATAGATATCGTTCTCCCTGTAGGCAAGTTCCTCAGTGGCGACTTTGAAGGTGTCTGCGATGATATCAACGAGATGAAACAGGCTTGTGGAGAAGCACCTATGAAGGTTATCCTTGAGACCGGAGACTTAGAAAACTGCAGTAATATCAAGAAGGCTGCCTTGCTTTCCATGTATGCCGGCGCCGACTATATCAAGACATCTACCGGCAAAGAAAAGGTAAGTGCTACACCAGAAGCGGCATACGTGATGTGTCAGGCTATCAAGGAATACTATGATAAGACTGGCATACAGATAGGTTTTAAGCCCGCTGGCGGCATCAATACGGTTACAGACGCCATTACCTACTACACCATCGTTAAAGAGCTCTTAGGCGAAAAATGGCTCACCAACAAGTGGTTCCGCATGGGAACAAGTCGATTGACCAACCTACTGCTAAGCGAAATCCTTGGAAAAGAGACCAAATTCTTCTAAAATATAGCCCAAAACGCCCTGCTTTCTCACCAAAGAAAGTAGGGCGTTTGCGTTTAATATCGTTATCTAACACCCCAATTTATTCCTTGTTTTCAATTGATGAGAAAGAAAATCACCCTCCTTTTATTGCTTTTCACCTTATCAACGATAAGCCTAAATGCCCAGGTTGGCGTTGCACTCTACCTTGAAAAAGCCAGTATCTGCAAACAAAACAATGGTAAATTCAGCCTCAACGACTTCCACAAGAAGCCTATTATCACCGATGCCGACACTATATTTAGCACACATTTCGATTGCTTTGTAGTAAGTAAAGCGGGGCAAAAAGGGCTATACGATGCTGAAGGAAAGTGCTTGCTTCCTATCACATTCAATAACATTTCCTTCGATAACAACCGCTATTGGCTCGTCAACAAGGACGGGAAACAAGGTCTTTATTCGCACATGGGCAAAGAAATTCTGCCGCCACGCTATGATAGTATAGAGGTAACCTGTAACTATCGTACCAATGCAGGCAACTATTTCATCGTGAAAAAAGGCTTATATGGGCTCTGTAACAACGAGGGAAAATTTATTGTCGACCCACAATACACCGCCATAGAATATAGATATTTGAGGTATTTTAAGCTGACAAAAGGAGATAGTTGCCATTATCTCTTCAACTACAAAGACATCATTAAAGACATCAAATTAGACGATGCTATGCCTATTACAATACAAAGAAACGAACAAAAACGCTTCTATTTCAATTATAAACAGGGCAAAGCATGGGGACTTCTACGTGAAAATGGACAGTCAGTCATCGCTGTTCAATATGATAAACCCCTACAAAAAGTTGGCTATATCCACTCAGACAGCACCGCTTATTTCATTGCTTGTAAAGACAATCTATTTGGATTGATTGACATAAACAACAAGATTGTGCTCCCCTTTCAATACAAAAACATCCAACCAACCTATCTCTACAACACCATAGAACTCACTACCGACGAGGGGAAACAACTCTATAACATGACTAAAAAGCAATTAGCGCTCAACCTTTTCTATGACAAGAGCAGTGTTTCTGACCGCTATCTATACCTCAAAAGGAATGGCCTTGAAACAGCTGTTGACTGCAAGCACATGCAAATTCTCTTCCCTTTTAAATACAATTCCATATTAGGTCTCAACGATAATGAGCACTTTATCGTCACCACAAAGAGCAAAACAGCAGTCGTCAACCGCCAAGATAAGCAGCTGATCCCCTATGGTTACGACGAAATTAAAGTCACAAACAAGCCCTATCTCTTTATCATCAAGAAAGAAAAGCAATATGGCATTGTCAACCTGAAGAACGAATTGGTTTATGGAATGACACCTTATCCCATATACACCTATGATGATCGCATAGAACTCATCAACATTACAACGTTTCAAACCATTAAGAAATTAGACTATAACTTCAAAGAAATCAAGTAAAAATGATGTATCCTAAAACATATAAACGCATGAAAAAGATTGCAATCCTCCTGCTCATCATGGCATGTGCAACAACAAGTGTCTATGCACAAGACATTCAAGTCACTGTAAAATTCATAGAAACAACCAACATCCGCCAACAAAACAATGGTAAACTCCGCCTGGACGATGCCCAAAATAAGCCCATTATCACCGATATTGACTCTATTATCCCAACCAGTAATGTTTTCTATCACGTCATCAAAAACGGCAAACATGGCATCTATTACAAAAGCGGAAAGCAATGTATTCCCATAGAATATAACGAGATAAACGAGATAAAAGCAAGCTACTACGCCTCCCAAAACGACTATTGGCTTGTAAGAAAAGGAAAGAATGTAGGTCTTTACAGCCATGATGGCAATCAAATCCTCCCTCCAGTCTACCTATATATTGAACAGAAAAGAGTAGATACATCACAAGAAACAGATTATTTCATTGTCAAAAAAGAACACTACGGAATCTGTGATGCAAAAGGAAATATCGTTGCAGCACCCATATATGCGTATATCACTTATACGAATGGATTCTGGACGCTTAGAAAAGAAACGCCCTGTGATTATATATTCAACGATAAAGACATTGTAAAAGGAATCACTATCAATCAAACTAAGGGTCCCATCTACTACGACTACAAACGCTTAGCCCTAGATTATAGCTTCGAAAAGGATGGATTATGGGGAGTTATTAATAGTGAAGGACTGACTATTATTAAGCCACAATACGAAAAAGAACTGCTAATTATGAATAATCTTAACAATAATCGACAAGTTTATTTCATTGCCTATCAAAACAGATGTTACGGCATGATAGACATTGATAACAACATCATTCTGCCTTTTTCATATAAAAGTATAAAACAAATCGACGATAACGGCATCGTTAAATTAGACGATATACAAGGCAAGAAAAAGCTGTTCAGCATGAAGAAAATGCAGATGCTGACCAACTCTTCCTACGACAATGTCCAAGTGTTCCCTTCTTATTGTATCCTCGAAAAGGATGGATTAGAAGCCTTCTTTGATGCGGATGAAGAAAAAATTTTACTTCCATTAGCATACGAATCAATAACGACCAACATGTATAAAAGCACCTTTATTGTCTCAAAAGGGAAGAAATTTGGTATTGTTAACCGTGAAAATAAAACCCTTGTTCCTTTTGAATATGATAACATTTCCTCCACACCAAACGACAGTCTCTTTATTGTCGAAAAGAAAAATGAGCAAGGTGTTATCGATTTGAATAACGACATACGCATCAAATTAAAGCCATGCAAAATTAAAACGTTCTTTAATCGTCTTGAAATCAGAGAGCTAACTACCGATACCATCATCCAGAAATTGGATTATAACCTCAAAGAAATCAAGTAAAAAGATGTATCCTAAAACATATAAACGCATGAAAAAGATTGCAATCCTCCTGCTCATCATGGCATGTGCAACAACAAGTGTCCATGCACAACACATTCAAATCATTGCAGAATTCAAAGAAATAGCAAACATCCGCCAACAAAACAATGGCAAACTCAGTCTGAACAATGCCCAAAATAAGCCCATTATCACCGATATTGA
>NZ_KV817576.1:43305-51805 GCF_001814685.1 Prevotella sp. HMSC077E09
TCCCAACCAGTAATGTTTTCTATCACGTCATCAAGAACGGCAAACATGGCATATATTACAAAAGCGGAAAGCAATGTATTCCAATAGAATACGACGATATAGAACGACTATACACAAACTATTGGCTTACAACTAAGGACGGGAAAGTTGGCCTATGCTGGTCAAACGGCAATCAGATTTTCCCCACAAACTATAAAGATATCTGCATCCTTAGAAGGGAAGAATCTGGCAAATACGATTTCTTCATCGTCAAGAAAGATAAATATGCCATCCTTGATAGTGATGGTAAAGCTATCTTCCCGACCCAATACGACAAGATTCGCCACCGTGATGATTACTGGATATTAGAGAATTCATCGACCACAGACTGCCTTTTCAAAAGTGGGGAACTCGTGAAAGGCATTACAATCAACTACTATGACATTCCTTTTCTCCACCAAGAAAACGGGCAAACAAAGAAGTACTATGATTTCAAGAAAGGCAATTTATGGGGAATAATCGATGAAGATGGGCGCATACGCATACCGGCTCAATATCAGAAATATCTTCGGTTGGTAAACCATCTCAACGAGAACTCCCCCATTCGCCTCATTGCCTATAACAAAGAAAAATGTGGAATCATCAATTTTGAGAATGAAATCATTCTGCCCTTCGAGTATCATCGCATCGTTAAAACAGCATTAGGATATATCATTGAGGTTGAAACCACAGAAGGATGGCAACTCTTCAACCTGCAATCGAACCGTATCATTACACCGTTTTATTACGAAGAGAGCACATCAGATGCCAATTATATCTATCTGTCAAAAGCGCATTTCAAAACACCGTTCGACCCTCAAAAGGAGCAAATCATACTGCCATGGGAATACAGTACAGTCTACAATATCCCAGGAAGTCATAACTTCGCAGTAAAGAAAGATAGGCTCTTTGGCGTTGTCAACAGCGAAAACAAAGTACTTGTTCCGTTTATATACGAAGACATGATAAGTACTAATAGACCCAATATGTTGGTGATTACGAAAAACAATCAGTATGGTATCATCGACATCAATAACAAACTGCTATATGGCATGACGGATAATCGTATAGAAGTGCATAGTAACTATTTTGAACTCAAAGTCCCCAAAGCGAATAAAATCATTAAGAAATTGGATTATAATCTTAAGGAAATCAAATAAAAATCATGCATCATAAAGCCCATATTCCTATGAAAAAGATTGCATTCCTCATGCTTTTCATGGCATTCTCAACAATGATTGTCCATGCACAAGAGATATCTGACTTTTTGACTCCACATCAAAAGCAAAATATAATTGTTCAATCCAACGGAAAATATCGTATATTCAATGACAACGATAAACCCGTAGCAGTCGATATAGATACGGTTCAAAGAGTACGAGATAGCTTCATTAAAGTGAAAAAAGGAGGAAAAGTTGGGCTTTTCCTCCTGAATGGAACACCGTGTATTCCACTCAATTATGATGATATAGATGCGTATACTGGCACTTTTTGGATTGTGACAAAAGGAAGGTATAAAGGGATATTCACCTATGAAGGCAAGCAGGTTCTCCCTCCTGTCTATGATGAAATCACTGTTGAATGGCAAAACAACTATGACAAGCCGCCTCACTTCATAGTGAAAAAAGAAAAATATGGTCTTTGTGACAGCAAAGGAAACATGGTTGTTCCAACCGAGTATACAAAGATTGAAGCAAAAGATGACCATTGGAAACTCACGAAAGGCTACCCCTTTGAATATATTTTCAACAACGGAAGTACTGTAAAAGATGCTACCCTTGCAGATGAAATAAATGGTATTAGCTATCGGAAAGATGATGATTTAATTGTCTATTATCCATACGAAAAAAATGGACTATGGGGACTTATGGATGGGAATGGGCACACGATAATTACGCCACAATATGATCAACAGCTGAGTTTAATCAAATATGAAGCTGAAAATCAACCTATCAAGCTCTTGGCCTGCAAAGATAATTACTATGGCATTATCGAAACAGACAATAGTATTGTTGTCCCTTTTCAATATAAAGAAATCACGCGAAAGAACTATAAAGGCTTGTTAGAACTCGAAACTAAAGAAGGGAAAAGACTATACAGTCTTGCAAAAAAATGCTTTCTCACCGATTTCAACTATGAAAAGATAGAGAACAAAGGTCATTATTATATCCTTACAAAAGACTACTTAAAAACAGTATTTGATGCAGATACTGAACTGGTTCTTTTCCCTTTCAAATACACTTCTATAGACTGTGCCTATGAAGGTGATTTCTTCATTGTAGAGAAAGACCAACAAGAAGGTGTCGTTAACAGCAAAGACAAAGTATGTATCCCACTTGATTACCAGTATATTGACCCCACCTGCAATCCTAATCTGTTCATAATTGAACGTGATAATAAGTATGGAATCGTCAATACAAAGAATGAAACGGTATATCCTTTCAGCAATAACAACATTGTTAATGAATATGATCGTATAGAAATCCGTGATGCCTCAACCGACAAAATCATCAAGGTTCTTGACTATAACCTCAAGGAAATCAAATAAAAATCATGCATCATAAAGCCCATATCCCTATGAAAAAGATTGTAATCCTCATGCTTTTCATGGCATTCTCAACAGTGATTGTCCATGCACAAGATGTTCAAATCAGTGCAGAATATAAAGAAATAGCCAATATCAGCCGGCAGAAAGATGGGAAATATTGCCTGACTGATCACGACAATAAACCCATTATCGCTGATGCCGACACGATTTTTACGATCAGTGACGTCTTCTATTATATCATCAAAAACGGCAAACACGGTATCTATTTCATGAGCGGTGAGCCGTGTATCCCCATTGAATACGACAATATAGAGCATATATACAAAGATTATTGGCACATCACAAAAGACGGGAAAGCAGGCTTGTGCCGGTCAAACGGCAGGCAAGTTCTGCCCACAAACTACAAGAAAATCAGCGTCATTAGAAGGAAAGAAAGCGACAAATACGATTTCTTCATCGTCAAGAAAGATAAGTATGGCCTTTGCGATGACAATGGTAAACCTATCCTCCCGACCCAATACGACAAGATACAATACCGTGATGGTTATTGGGCATTAGAGAAAGCATCGGCTACCGACTATCTTCTCAACGATGAACACCTCGTAAAAGGCATCACCATCAGCAAGTATGAAATCCCCTTTCTCCACCGTGAGAACGGTAAAAACAAAAGATATTACAGCTTTAAGAAAGGTAATTTATGGGGCATTATCGATGAAGACGGACACACACGCATAAAGGCTCAGTATAAAAATAGACTCCAATTGACAAGCTATGAAGACGAGAATACCCCCATATTCTTTATTGCCCACGATAACGGTAATTTCGGTATCGTCGATCTCAACAATAAAATTATCCTGCCTATCAAATACGGTGGCATTCTGCGAACGGCATTCAAAGACATCATTGAGGTAGAAACCGCACAGGGATATCAGCTTTTCAGTCTGCGCTCCAAACGCATCATCACGTCCTTCTACGATGAGAACAGCAAATCTGACTCCAACTATTTATACCTCCACAAAGAGCCTTTCGTAACACCTTTTGATCCTCGCAAAGAGCAAACCCTGCTTCCATGGGAATACAAAAGAGTACAAAACATCGAAGGAAGTGATAACTTCATCGCACAAAAAGAAGGACGATACGGTGTCGTCAACAGTAGGAATGAAGCCCTTGTTCCCTTTATATATGACAATATCAAAAGCACTTTAAAACCCAGCATGCTTATCATTGAAAAAGAGCGTAAGTATGGTATCATCGACACAAGCAACAAACTGCTGTATGGCATGACAGACAATGCCATTGAAAGTCGACGCAACTATTTTGAAATCAAGGACTATTCAAAACCCTTAAACCCAAGACTCGACTACGAATTGAAACCCATCCCCGACCCTCGCTAAAGGGGGATGGAGTGCTTCATCCTATAATATGTAAAGACAAGAACTATGAATTGGAAAGGCAATACAAACGTGTTTTCTTTCCTTCCAAATAGAAATAAAAATACTTGTAAAGGCTTCTGGAAAAGTGACATATAGAAGTTGAAGAAACCATTACTGTGAATATGCGTTGCAACTTGCGTCACTTTACCACGCAACTTGCGTCATATGAGCGCGTAAAATGACGCAAGTTACAAGGTAAAACAAGTCATTTTGCAACGCTACTTCATATCATATGCCAGAGCGTTGATAATCAATAGATTATCGAAATCAATAAAAGCAAATCATCATTCCTAACTCTTGAAAAAGTCTCAAGTTTGTTCTCCCCTCTCCTTGGAGAGGGGTTGGGGGTGAGGCTTCACTAACTCTTCCTCTCTATCACAAAGTCAAGATAAGCTTTCAAGGCCGTTTTTATGGCGCTATCCCCTACTCTTTCGTCAATAAACCGCATGCAATCGGCATGGAATTTCCACATTTGTTGGTCGGCATATTCAATGCCCCCGTTCTCTTTGGTGAATGCCACGAGCTGATTGATTTCACTCTGTTTCACCTCACGTGCTTTCACTTTGCGTGCAAGCATCATCATTTCTGCGTTTCCTGTCGACTTCAGAGCATGGATAACCGGCAGTGTCAGCTTGCCTTCAAGCATATCATTGCCTGTGGGTTTACCTATCTCTTTCGAGTCATAATAGTCGAAAATATCGTCTCTGATCTGGAAGATGATGCCGAGATTCTGGCCGAATTTCCTTGCCGCCTCAACGTCGTCATGACTTGCTCCCGCACTCTCTGCACCGATAGCAGCACAGGCTTCGAACAAAGCTGCAGTCTTTCGCTTGATGATTTCATAATAAGCGGTCTCGGTGATTGCCTCGTTCCGGATATTCGTCAACTGTAGAATTTCACCGTCAGAGAGCGTGCGTCCGAGTTCCGAAAGATATCTCACGATGACTTCTGAATGCGTTTTCGACACATAAAGCAAGGCTGTAGAAAGAATGAAATCACCCACCAAGACACTCACCTTATTATCATATAAGGCGTTCACACTGGCCTGTCCGCGTCGCTCACTGCTTTCATCTACGACATCATCATGCACAAGACTCGCCGTATGCAACAACTCCAGACCTACTGCCGCATGCTGAGTCACACTGGAAACACGGCCGAAGTTCTTCGCCATCAGCAGGATCAGCATCGGCCTCATGCGCTTTCCTCCGCGCTGACGGATATGCACCAGCACCTGAGATAACAGCCCTTCATCATGTGAAAGCGACTGATTGAAAAGCGATATAAAGTCTTCAAGCTCTGCTGAAATCGGCTCTTTGATGAGTGATAAATAGTCCATTATTCCTTTTATTGGTTACAAAAATAATCATTTTTTATGGTAATAATAGTATAAAAACAGGATTTATGCTTATTTTTTTGTAATTTTACACCAAATAAAACAACTATGAACAAATTATTTCTCTTAGACGCTTACGCGTTGATATTCAGGTCGTATTACGCTCTTATCCGTGCTCCACGCATCAATTCCAAGGGCTTAAACACTTCGGCTATCCTCGGGTTTGTCAACACCCTCAATGAAATTATCACGAAAGAAAAACCTACTTATATCGGTGTTGCTTTCGATCTTGGCAAGACTTTCCGTCATGAAGCCTTCCCACCCTACAAGGCTCAACGTCAGGAAACGCCCGAGGATATCACGCTCAGCGTGCCTTTCATCAAGGATATCCTGCGCGCTTTCCATATTCCTATCCTTCAAGTTGAAGGCTTTGAAGCCGATGATGTCATCGGGACATTGGCCACAAAAGCCGGCAAGGAGGGCATCGCAACCTATATGCTCACGCCCGATAAAGACTACGGTCAACTCATCCGAGAGAATGTTTTCATGTATCGCCCGCGCCATGGTGGTGGCTATGACATCATCGGTGAACAGGAGATTGCAGAGAAATATGGCATCTCTACCCCAGCCCAGGTTATCGACTTGCTGGCTTTAATGGGCGACTCGGCCGACAATTTCCCCGGTTGTCCGGGGGTCGGAGAGAAGACTGCGGTGAAACTTATCAATGAGTTTGGTTCCATCGATGAACTCATTTCACACACTGACAAGCTGAAAGGTAAAATGCGTGAAAAGGTGGAAGGCGCCATCGAAGATATCAAGATGTCGAAGTTTCTCGCAACTATCCGGACAGATGTTCCCGTTGAACTCAATCTTGACGAATTGCAACTTCAAGCACCAGATGAGCAGAAACTGAGTGAAATCTTCGCCGAGTTAGAATTTAAGTCGCTTGCAAATAAGATCTTAAATAAAACAGAACAAAAGCAAAAATCAGTTAATTCGGAGCTCGATTTATTTGCTGTAAATCCGCACGAGAGTCAAGTTGCTTCAGAAAACGCGAGTTTTGAGAGCCTTAAAACCATTAAACACGACTATCAACTGATTGAAAATCAAGAAGAAGCACATAGAATTTGTGACTTTTTCAGGACAAAACGAATTCTCAGTTTAGATACAGAAACGACTTCAACCAATGCAATTGATGCCGAATTGGTAGGCTTGTGCTTCGCTGTTGAGGAACATAAAGCGTTTTATGTTGCTATTCCTAACGACCGTGAAGAAGCCTTGCAATATGTTAATATCTTCAAACCAGTCTATGAAGATCCGTCAATCTTGAAGATTGGACAAAACTTGAAGTATGATTATGAGGTGCTGAAAAACTACGGAGTGACCCTCGGAGGCAAAATGTTTGATACGATGTTGGCCCATTATGTCATTCAACCCGAGTTGCATCACAACATGGATTACATGGCCGAGACACTACTCCACTACAAGACAATCCATATCGATGAACTCATTGGGCCACGCGGAAAGCATCAGAAGTCGATGCGCGATCTTGACCCGAAAGACGTGTATGAGTATGCCGCTGAAGACGCAGACATCACGCTTCAGCTTAAAAACGTGCTCGAACCCAAGCTGAAAGAGACCGGAACTGAAAACCTCTTCTGGAACATTGAGATGCCGCTCGTGCCCGTACTTGCCGATATGGAACTGAATGGCGTGCGTTTAGATACCGATGCACTCCATGATACCTCGATGATATTTACAGAGAGAATGAACCGCCTTGAGCAACAGATTTATGAGAAAGCCGGCGAGACATTCAACATCTCAAGCCCGAAACAAGTGGGTGATATCCTCTTCGGAAAGATGCAGATCATGGAGAAACCGAAGAAAACTAAAACGGGACAATATGTTACCAATGAGGAAGTGTTGCAGTCACTCCGTGCAAAACACCCTATTGTTGCAGACATATTGGACTACAGAGGGCTAAAGAAACTGCTCGGAACCTACGTGGAAGCACTCCCGAAACTTATCAACAAGCGCACCGGACACATACATACTTCGTTCAATCAAGCCCTTACCGCCACCGGAAGACTATCCTCGAGCGACCCTAACTTGCAGAATATTCCCGTGCGAAGTGAAGACGGAAAGGAAATCAGGAAATGTTTTGTTCCAGAACAAGATTGCATGTTCTTCTCTGCCGACTATTCTCAGATTGAGCTTCGCATCATGGCTCATCTCAGTGGTGATGAGAACATGATAGAGGCCTTTCGGCAGGGTTTTGACATCCATGCTGCCACAGCTGCCAAGATATGGCATAAGGATATAGCCGATGTAACATCGGAAGAACGCAAGAAAGCCAAGCAGGCAAACTTCGGCATCATCTATGGAATAACGACCTACGGATTAGCACAACGCATGGAAATAGATAACAGAGAAGCCCGCGAACTCATAGAAGGTTATTTCGCCACCTTCCCCAAAGTGCGTGCTTATATGGAGCAAGCCAAGGAAGAAGCACGCCGGAAAGGATATGCCGAAACACTCTTCGGACGCCGCCGTTACCTACCCGATATCACATCGAAAAACAGTACTGTGCGCGGTTTTGCCGAGCGGAATGCCATCAATGCGCCTATACAAGGCTCCGAAGCCGATATCATCAAGATTGCCATGATACGCATCTGGCAGCGTTTTAAGGCCGAAAATATCCGTTCAAAGATGATACTTCAGGTGCACGATGAACTTAACTTCTCAGTTTATCCCGATGAAAAAGAGCGTGTAGAAAAGATTGTCCTTGAAGAGATGCAAGGTGCTTATCAACTCCAAGTGCCATTGACTGCCGATGCAGGATGGGGAAAAAACTGGCTCGAAGCACATTGACATACTATCGGATTTGGAGTGAGAAACGAGCTGTTTCCCTATGAAAATGAAGGCAATGAGCAATGAAAAAGACAGCAACTCGGTACGAGTTGTGCTCTTAAATGCCTTATATTTGTAGTACATGTTTCGTTTTCCATATTCGCAACTCGGTACGAGTTGTGTTTTTGAAAGCCCCACGTTGGCGAGCGAAGTGAGCCTACGTGGGGATTAAATAGACGCATGAAATAAACCCGGAACGGGTTCAGCTTTTTCGTATCCACCACGTAATTGGAAGAAACAAAACCCGTACCGGGTTTG
>NZ_KV817576.1:51905-64244 GCF_001814685.1 Prevotella sp. HMSC077E09
CTTTCAAAAGCATAACTGCTACGCAGTTACGTTGTAGGCTCATATCTTGCCTGTTATCTTGCCACACTTTCAAAAGTATAGCTACTATGCAGTTATTACATGAAAAATGCTTCATCGTACAGTATAATATCCATTGTCATCCATAGGAACGAAAGTCGGGATAGCCCAACATGGCACTCATCGCACAACACAACCTCCATTGTCATCGTATAATGATAGGTAGTTCGTAGAACAATATATACCCAATCATTTGACAATCTCTATTAAATCGTGAGGCAATTTATACTATATCATGTGGTACTCTTCACCCTATTGTTTCATCATAATGACCATGTGGTAAGATAGCAGGCGAGAGATGAGCCTGCAACTTGCGTCAAAACACCGTGTAATTAGCGTCATATTACCATGTAACTTGCGTCAAGTTACGCGCTGAAGTGACGCAAGTTAGGCTGTAATTCGACTCAAGTTACAAGCTGACTTGATGCAGATGGCCACACGAGCAGAATTTACGGATCAGGCAAGAAGACTTATACCCTATTTTATTAAGTATTGCTTGAACATGGAAATGGCCTTTTCAAGCGGCACTTCTCCCCTACTCTCATGCGCAAATTCCCTGTCAGCGAGCTTCTTCTTCCTGCTGCCATGCATCCCATTCTTTCATGGCTTCCTTCCAGTCGGTGGCTCCGTTGTCGAGTGCCTGCTGTTCTCTTGCGGCCTCATCGCGGGCTTTGTCGCGCGCACGTTTGGCCTTCATGTCGGCTATGGTGCCCTCATCGAGGATTTGGATTGCACCACGACGAATGGCTTCCTGCAGTTCTTCTTCGCCAAAAGCCTTACCGGGTTCGTTGAAATCTGAGATATTAAATTCGTAGCCTACGCGCAAATCATGACGTATCAGCTTTTGTTTAAGGCGGTTTCCTGCATTCTTCAGGCGCAGCAACTTACCGATTTCATTGATTTCCTGTTGTGAGAATTTGTTTCTTCCCATGGGTTGTGAAGGGTTGTTTAGGGTTATTCTTTGATTTTTCGGATAAGGGTAAGTCCGTCGCGCAGGGGCAGAATGACTTTCTCCACGCGTTGATCGGCCTGCACATGGTCGTTGAATGCGCGTATACCGAGTGTCTGTTGGTCGTGATCGTAGGCTGAATCAATGACATGACCATCCCATAATGTGTTGTCGGCCAATAGGAAACCACCCACTCGGAGCAGCTTCATCGCCATTTCATAAGTCTCGATATAGGTGCGTTTGTCACCGTCGATGAAGGCCATGTCGAAGGTAATTCCGAGCTGTGGTGCCAGCAAGTTGGCGTCTCCAATGGTAAAGATGATCTTGTCAGCAACGGGAGATTGCGCTATCCATGGCCGTGTGAAGTCTTCCATTTCGTCGTTGATTTCAAACGTATAGAGCTTGCCGTCGTCGTCTAATCCCTCGGCCATGCAGAGCGCACTGTAGCCACTGAACGTGCCCACTTCAAGGATGCGCTTCGGTCGAATCATCGTGACGAGCATCTTTAATAGGCGTCCTTGAATGTGTCCGCTGGCCATTCGACCGTGGATAGTGTGGATATTTGTGGCGCGATAGAGGCGGTAAAGATAGTCGTCTTCGGGGTCGATATGCGCCGAGATATATTCGTTGAGAGGCTCTTCCACCTGCTGAAGCGCTGCAAACTGCTG
Organism: Prevotella sp. HMSC077E09; assembly: GCF_001814685.1. Lineage (NCBI taxonomy): Bacteria > Pseudomonadati > Bacteroidota > Bacteroidia > Bacteroidales > Prevotellaceae > Prevotella > Prevotella sp. HMSC077E09. Next base: position 53,580 of record NZ_KV817576.1, read on the forward strand.
TTCTCCGTGTCTGTTCATCCCCTATTCCACCTTTGATTTATGGGCAATAATGCCGTCAATAGCCATGGCGTAGCCGTGCAAGCCGAAGCCGCAGATGACGCCGAGACAGGCCGGACTGAGGAAAGAATGATGCCGGAAGTCTTCCCGTTGATGCACATTGCTGATGTGAACCTCGACAACCGGGCACTTCAGTGAACGGATACAATCCTGCAAGGCAATGCTCGTGTGGGTGTAGGCTCCGGCATTCAGCACGATACCGTCAATGCTGAAACCCACTTCCTGAAGTTTGTTGATAAGCTCACCTTCAACATTACTTTGGTAATAATGAAGCTCAATATCGGGAAAACGCGCCTGAAGTGTGGACAGATAGTCCTCGAATGAGCGGTTACCATAAATGTCGGGCTCGCGCTTCCCAAGCAAGTTGAGGTTGGGCCCATTGATGATTTGTATCTTCATATATTCGTTTTTTTTATTTATCTTTGCAGAAGTAAGGACGTAATAGAGAGCAGAAGCGCTCGTTTCTTACACGTTCCTGCAGCAGCAAAAATAATAAAATAAATGGAAACCGACAAGAAAAGCAGTGCCAATGTGCTGAAGTCTTACCTGCGTTATCTGAAGTTAGAGCGCAATTATTCACAGAACACGCTCGATGCCTACAGTCATGACATCACGTGGCTCATGGACTATTGCAGGCGCGAAGGACTCGAAATGACGGCTTTGCAGCTTGAAGATCTGCAGCATTTTGCAGCTACCTTGCACGAGTTTCAAATTGGTCCGCGCTCACAATCACGCATCTTGAGTGGTATCCGCTCGTTTTATCGCTTCCTTTTACTTGATGGTTACATCGAAACTGACCCCACAGAACTGCTCGAATCGCCTGCTTTGGGACAGCATTTACCCGAGGTTCTGTCGACAACTGAAGTCGATATGCTGGAGCAGAGCATAGACCTCAGTAAGCCGGAAGGCCAGCGTAACCGCGCCATTATCGAGGTGTTGTTCTCCTGCGGACTGCGAGTTTCGGAGCTTGTCAACCTGAAACTCTCCCAACTTTACCTTGATGACGGCTTCATTCGCGTGCTCGGCAAGGGTTCGAAAGAGCGGCTTGTGCCCATTTCTCCACGTGCTATTAAGGAACTTCAACTGTGGTTTACCGACCGTGTTCACCTCAATATCAAACCCGGTGAAGAGGATTTTGTGTTCTTGAACCGTCGTGGTCATCACCTCACTCGCACCATGATTCTCATTATGATCAAGCGACAGGCAGAAGAAGCGGGTATAAAGAAGACCATTTCTCCCCACACCCTGCGCCATAGTTTCGCCACTGCGCTGCTCCAAGGTGGTGCTGATTTGCGAGCCATTCAAGCCATGCTGGGCCATGAGAGCATCGGAACCACCGAGATTTATACGCATATCGACACGACAACTCTGCGTGAAGAAATCCTTAATCACCACCCAAGGAACATGAGGAAGAATGTGGAATGAAGAATGAAAAGTATGAAGTTTGGTTGAATAAACAGTGTTTAGTGGATAATTAAGAATATGAATGAAAACCTTATTGGTGCATTGTTCTATTTATATTTGGCTGCTTTCACAGACTTTAAAAGCCACTGAACACTTGCTAAATGCACGCAATATAGTACTCCCTCCCTTGGGGAGGGTCAGGGGTGGGTATCACTTTTATCTCCCCACAAACCCTAACGATAGCACGCTTACTTTGATATCGCCTGCCTTGGCGAGTTCTTTTGAGCAGGCAAGCATCGTGGAACCGGTGGTGATGACATCGTCTATAAGAAGCAGATGACGCCCAACGATGCGCTCCGGATGCTGCAATCGGAAGGCATCTTTTACGTTCTCGCGGCGCAGTTCGATGCTCTGTTGAGTCTGGCTGCCGTCAAAACGTATGCGTTTCAGCACTTTGTTTTCAATTGGAATGTGTGTGATATGTGCCACACCTTCGGCAATAAGCAGGCTTTGATTATAGCCACGCTCGCGCATTCTGCCTTTCGTGAGTGGTACAGGGATAAGCAAATCAATACCTTCAAAGAAGCCGTTAGCCTGCATTTCGCATGCCATCATATCGCCAAAATAGTGACCAATGGCTGCGCGGTGATGATATTTAAGGTCGTAAATAGCGCGACTGGCAGGCGATTTTGCCGAATAATAGAACCAAGCGGCAGCCTTTTCAATGGGCACTTGTTTCCAGAAAATGCGGCAAAGTGGGTTGTCAAGTGGCGAAAGAGCATAGTCGGTACGTGGCAAATGGCGGTTGCATGGGGCGCAAATCACCTTTTCTGAAACAGTCAACCGACTGCCACAGACAGCACACAGGCGTGGTGCTATGAGGTCGGAAAACCTATCTAAGAAGCTAATCATCTAATAGTTCGTCGGCATCGTCAATACATTGGCGGATGAGTCGCACGTCAAATCCGCGTCCCATGGCAAACTTAATGAGTTTCATGGAGCGTTCATATTCATTACGAGCCTTTATGGTTGGCCACTTATGTTTAATGAGAGGACGCAGCTTTTCAAGGTACATCTCATCGGGAATTTCGTCAAGTATGGGGTCAGAAACACTGCGGGGAATGCCTTTCATGTAGAGCGCTTGCTCCACTTTTCGCCTTCCCCAGCCGTTATATTGTATCTTATCCTTGACGAAAGCCTCACAAAATCGGCTGTCATCAATGAAATGATGTTCGGTGAGATAGGCCATGATGCGTGCTTGTGCATCCTCTTCTATCTCCCATTTCCTGAGTTTTTCGAGCATTTCCTGCGTGCAGTGTTCGCCTTTAGCACAAAGAGAAGCTAAGCGAAGTCGGGCTTGTTGTTCGGTCATGAGAAGAAAATGAAGCCTCACCCCCACCCCCTCTCCAAGGAGAGGGGAGCCGCTGAATGAGGCTACTTGTATTTTGTTTATGAATAATTATTTATATGTTGTTACGTAATAAGATAGGAAAACGCCTTTCTATACATCCTTTTCTCAAGCTGATACTCCCTCCCTTGGGGAGGGCCGGGGTGGGTATCAGCCGCTTTGTGCTGCCTTTTCTCAAGCTCACACTCCCTCCCTTGGGGAGGGTTGGGGTGGGTATCAGGTTCTTCGGGCTATCACTATCCTCTCCTTTCCATACTGATCTTCCTTGCTTTCGATTTGTTCATAGCCCATATGCTCCAACATCTTGCATGTCTCTTCGGCATAAATGGGATTGATTTCAAACGCGAGCATGCCGGATGGTCTGAGGTGGGAGAGACCGTAATGGGCAATGGAACGATAGAAAAGAAGTGGGTCGTCATCGGGCACAAAGAGGGCCGTGTGAGGCTCATGTGCCAGCACATGCTTCGCCATGTCCTTGCTTTCGCGAATGCAGATATAGGGAGGATTAGACACGATGATGTCGAAAGGCAGTGCATTGAGAGCCATTTCGTCAGGGTTTAAGGCATCCTGCAGCTCAAGATTCACGTGAGCTTGCAGCCGATGTGCATTCTCTCTTGCTATTATCAAGGCGTCTCCGGAGATGTCCCAGGCCGTAACCGTGCTGTTCCAAAGGTCGAGTGCGAGTGTGACAGCAATGCAACCGCTGCCCGTTCCAATGTCGAGCACACGCAAAGGTTCGGGAGGTTGAAGGGCACAATAGGGCCTGTTGTAGGCTGAAATGACCTCCTTGCAAAGCATTTCTGTTTCGGGACGTGGGATAAGTACACCTGGAGCAACCATGTAATCACGGCCACAAAAGCGGGCTTTTCCCACGACATACTGCACCGGTTCGCCTGCTTCCAACCGCTCGATCAGCGTTTCCATGCGCACTTTCTCCTCGTCAGTGAGGCGGTCAAGTCCGTCGGTATAGAGGTCGGTCAGCGTGAGATTGAACCTCTCTTCCAATAGCGTTCTCACGACAGCCTTGGCTTCCCGCTCGTCATAAAGAGGCAGCAGACGCCGCCATAGCTGGCTATAAGTCATTGATATCATCGAGTTTTTGAATGAATTCCTCACGTGCCCGGCGCACTTCTTGTGCTGCTTCGTCGTTTAATGTGGAGCTGATGTCGATGTGATTATTCTTGTGTCGGTCGGGCGAATCATTGTCCAAGAGTTCCACAATGCGCCCCATGCGCAGGTGGTTCAGGCTCTGTGCCGGTTGATAGCGCGTGTCTTCGTCTTTGCTGTTGCCCACAACGGTAACGAGTTTCACGTGTTCCAACCGTGTAAGGGCATCGCAGACGAGACGGATAGGAATGCCCGTGAGCTGCTTTATCTCAAGCACCGTGAGAGCAGGTCGACCCTCGCTGAAGCGCTTGATGATGTGCCGCATCACGAGAAGTGCTATCTTTCGGCGGTTCGCCTCACTGATATCCTTGGGACTGATCATGTATTCATAATAGTCGAGATATTGGTTCATATAGCACAGTTCGGCGCAGAACAGACAGATATACCACGATATCTGCATCCACAACATGAACAGGGGTAGGGCGGCAAGCGACCCATATACGGCGTTATAGCCCGAGAGAAAGAGCTGTCCGTGCACGTAGCCCCACTGCACGAGGAGCATCAATATGGCTGCCAATATCGCCGGACCTACGGCCGCGGAGAACTTCACCCGCGTGTTGGGCATCACCACGAAGAGGGCTATGAAGATAAGCGTCAGGACTACGAAAGGCAGCAGTTTTACCAAAATGCGTGCTATCGGGCCGAGGATGATGAATGCCTGCAGGTGGTCGGTTGTGGTGTTTGCGATGATACTTACCCCCGACATGACGATGATAATCACGGGAACAAGGAACATCATCGACAGGTTGTCGGCCAGAAACCTGCCGACAGATCGCTTCCTTTCTACTTGCCAGATGATGTTGAAAACATTCTCTACATTGTAGATAAGACTCAGCACACTATAGAGCATGAACAGCAGACCGATGCCGATAAACAGGCCTGTCTGTGCATGCTGCAGGTAGGAGTCGGCCAACGAGATGATTGACTCGGCGGCCTGCGGTTGGCTGTCTAAGGTGCTTCGGAGCCATGTTTCGATGTATTTGGAGAGTCCGAAACCGCGCCCAATCGCAAAGATCATGGCGAAGATAGGCACGATAGCAAGGATTGTACTGAATGAAAGTTGAGTGGCATAGTCCACATGTCCGCGCTCAATAAACAGTCTTATGGCCATATACATCTTGCGCACGACGTTGAGTCCTGTGCGTTTACACCAGCCGTTCTCATGCTCCTCCCGATTCCAAATGCCGAAGGTCATGAAATATTTCAGTCTTGAAAGTTTGTTCATAACGTTGCAAATATAAGCAAATAATGTAAGGTTTGCAATGAAAGCGATAAGAAAAAAGCAAACGCTTTGACTTTTGTGGGGTCGGGGAGAAGATGTTCCTGTTGAGGCTTGAAGCATGGGTTGTTTGTAAATTTATTTGGTCATGGATTTGCATTCGCCTCAAAAAATGATTATCTTTGCCCCAGGGAAAGTCGGTTGGAGCTTTCCCTTTTTTCATGCCTTGTTGCAAACGGCCTTGCAATAAGCCTCAGAATGCGTTGTCATTTGCGTCAGATGAGCGTGTAATCTGCGTCAGAATGCGAGGTGATATGACTGAGATTGCGCACTGAAATGATGCAGATTGCAGGATAAAAGACAAGAAATCATGAGCCAAGAAGCTGCTTACGGAAAAACAGAACAATGCAGGACAGGATTTGATGTCATAATTTCGGTAAATTTTTTAGAAAGTAGTAAGTTCTGAAAAAGCCCTGTTTTGGGGGTAAAAAATTATGGGGAAAGGAGATGATTTCTTATTTATAGAGAGGAAAGCCCTAAAAGAAAATAAAAAAAAACAAATCCTTATGCTATTCCAAAAGATAGCGTTACTTTTGCATGATAAACCGATTTTTGAAGTAATGAGTTTGACAAGCATAGCAGGAAAGCTGTTCCTGCCACGACAAAAAGATTTGGAACGCTATGCCACAGAGGGCGTGAAGATGCAGCAGAAAGTGCTGAAGCGTCTTGTTGAACATGGCAGTCAGACGGAGTATGGACGCAAGTTCGGCGTGCAGAGCAGTCATTATGAAGACTTTGCCCATAGGCTTCCCGTCGTTACCTACGAGGAACTCAAGGGCGACATCGACCGTATGCGCCACGGAGAAGCTGATGTCTTGTGGCCGGGTCGTGTCAAATGGTATGCCAAGTCATCGGGAACGACCAACGACAAGAGCAAGTTTATTCCTGTCTCTAAAGACGGATTGAACCATATCCACTATGCAGGTGGCGCCGACGTTGTAGCCCTCTATCTGCGCAACAACCCGCAAAGCAGACTCTTTGATGGGCGTGGTTTAATCCTCGGTGGCAGTCATTCTCCGAATTATAATGTGGCAGGTTCGCTTGTCGGAGACCTCAGTGCAATCCTCATAGAGAATATAAATCCGCTGGCAAATCTCGTGCGTGTGCCGAAGAAGAAGACGGCTTTGCTGAGTGATTTCGAGGTGAAACGCGACCTCATCGCACGCGAATGCCTCCATAAGAACGTGACGAATATCTCGGGTGTTCCCAGTTGGATGCTGAGTGTTTTGGTGCGTGTCATGGAGCTTTCCGGCAAGAAACACCTTGAAGAAGTATGGCCCAACCTTGAAGTTTTCTTTCATGGTGGCATTGCTTTCACGCCTTATCGCCCGCAATATGAACAGCTTATCACGAGCGGGAAGATGCAATATATGGAGACTTACAACGCCAGTGAAGGCTTCTTCGGCATTCAAAGTGACCCGAAAGACAAGAGTCTTTTGCTGATGACCGATTATGATGTGTTCTATGAATTCATTCCCATGGACGAGTATGGCACGGACAATCCGACAATCATTCCACTTGAGGGTGTGCAGAAGGGCATTAACTATGCCATGGTGATTACAACAAGTTGCGGGCTGTGGCGCTATGTTATTGGCGACACCGTGAGTTTCACGAGCACGAATCCCTATAAGTTTATCATCACAGGTCGCACCAAATACTTCATCAATGCCTTTGGAGAAGAGCTGATTATGGACAATGCAGAGAAGGGATTGGCCTATGCCTGCAAGGAAACAGGGGCTGAAATCAGCGAATATACTGCCGCTCCTGTCTACATGGACAGCAAGGCGAAATGCCGTCATCAGTGGCTTATTGAGTTTGCAAAAGCCCCTGATTCCCTCGAACATTTTGCCGATTTGCTGGATAAAAAGCTGCAGGAAATCAACAGTGATTACGAGGCAAAGCGCTTCCATGACGTCACTTTGCAGCATTTAGAGGTTATCGAAGCGCGCCAAGGGCAATTCAACGACTGGCTGAAAGCTAAGGGAAAGCTCGGCGGACAGCATAAGATACCGCGGTTGAGCAACAGCAGAAAGGTGATAGAAGAGGTGATGAAGACCTCCCATGAACGTCTCTAACCCACCCCGACCCTCCCGAAGGGAGGGAGTTTCTGATTGCAGTTGGTCGGTGAAAAAACGGAAATATATGAAGATAAAGCAGATGATTACCTCGTCAAATCAAAGAAAGATAAAGGAAAAGATACGCATTCTCTTGTGCTTTATACTCCCCTCCTTGGGAGGGGTAGGGGGAGGTTTCACCTCTTGTGCACGCATGGGAAACCCTGATGGCGGCTGGTATGATGAGACTCCGCCAAGAGTTATCGGGGCAACGCCGGCCGATAAAGACATCAATGTGAAAGTCAGGAAGGTGAAAATCAGTTTTGATGAGTTCGTCAAAATAGACAATCCGAGTGAGAATGTGATTGTTTCTCCACCGCAATTGGAAACTCCCGAAATCAAGGCTGCAGGCAAATCAATTGAAGTGAAGCTGCTCGATTCGCTCAAAGCTAACACAACTTACACGATTGACTTCAGTGATGCAATCAGTGATAATAACGAGGGAAACCCGCTCGGAAACTACACTTACAGCTTCTCTACGGGTGCAGAGATCGACACAATGGAGGTGTCTGGCTATGTGGTTGCAGCCCAGAACCTCGAGCCAGTGAAAGGAATTCTCGTGGGACTCTATGCAAATCAAGCCGATTCTGCCTTTCAGAAGCTGCCGATGTTGCGTGTAAGCAGGACGGACAGTCGTGGACATTTCGTCATCAAGGGTGTCAAGCAAGGCTCTTATCGGGTGTATGCGTTGCAGGATATGGACGGAAACTATCAGTTCACTCAAAAGAGTGAGATGATTGCTTTCAATCATGATACCATCACAACTTCAATGAAGGGCGACATCCGACAAGACACTTTATGGACCGACTCTCTGCATATTGCCGACATTAAGCGCGTGGGATATACCCACTTCCTGCCTGATGATATCACGCTGCGTGCCTTCAACGAAACGCTGACCAACCGTTATCTGCTGAGCGTTACGCGTAATGAAGCCAATCATTTTGCGGTGAATTTCAGTTATGGAAATGCCGAGTTGCCTCGTATAAAAGGCTTGAATTTCAATGCAGATAATGCTTTTGTGGTCATTCCCAACGTCAAGAGAGACACCATCGACTATTGGCTGCGTGACACGGCACTTGTCAATCAAGATACGCTTCGCATGGAAATGTCGTATCTCATGACCGATTCTTTGGGACAACTCGTCACGAACACTGACACCATGGAGGTGCTTTCGAAACAGCCTTACGAGCGAAGAATGAAGCAAAGAAAGGCTACTTATGAGAAATGGCAAAAGCAACAGGAGCGTGCTAAGAAGAAGGGAGAGCCTTATCTGACCGAAATGCCGCGTGAACTATTGGCGATGAGCATTAAAAGTTCAAGTGAACTCGATCCCGATAAGAATGTTCAGCTACAGTTTAAAACACCACTTGCGCACGTAGATACGACCAAAATCCACCTCTATACGAAGATAGATACCCTATGGTATCGTTCGCATTTCCTTTTCCAGCCTGTGGCCAGGCGCAATGCCGAGGGGCGGATGGTGAGACCAGACTCACTGGAACACGGCATGGAATACGAGCTTTTAGGTGAATGGAAGCCTGGGCAGGAGTACAGTCTTGAAATAGATAGCATGGCTTTTACAGACATTTATGGGGCTGTGACGGCCAAGTTCAAGCAGGGACTCAAGGTGAAGAACAATGACGAATACAGCACATTGCTCATTACGTTGACAGGAATGGACGGTCAGCCCTGCATCGTTCAGCTGCTCGACCGCAATGATAACGTCGTCAAAGAGGTGCAGGCCGAGGATCATCAAGCCGAGTTTTACTATCTGAAACCCGATACTTATTATCTTCGTCTCTTTGTAGATGCAAACCATAATGGCATGTGGGACACCGGAGATTATGCTGCAAACCGTCAGCCCGAGGCTGTATATTACTATCCGGGAAAGATAGAATGCAAGGCCAAATGGGACATGACAGAGCGTTGGAACCCTACTTCGACGCCGCTTTATCTCCAGAAACCCGAGCAAATCACCAAGCAGAAGGCCGACAAACAGAAGACGGTGAAGCGGCGAAATGCCGAACGTGCCAAGCAATTGGGCATCACTTACGGACAAGGAAACATGTAATGTATAACTTAAGAAAATATGGTAGACCGAATGAAATATATAAAAAAGCATTATTGCATGATGCCGCATCGTGCAGCAATTGTAAGGCGTTGTGTTCTCATAGCCATGTTGCTGTGCAGTCTTTCGACTGCTGTTGAGGCGCAAGAAGGCAACTGTTCTTTCCGCAACACGGCTTTTAAGTCGGGCGAATTCTTGTCGTATAACCTCTATTACAATTGGAAATTCGTGTGGGTGAAGGCTGGAACAGCCAGCATGTACACCGTGCAGAGCCGTTATGATGGCAAGCCTGCCTATCGCTGCAGCCTTACAACGCGTGGCAACGGCCAGCTTGATAACTTCTTTGTGCTGCGTGATACGCTGCTCTGTTATAATACCTTAGACTTGGAACCGCTTTATTTTCGCAAGGGTGCACGCGAGGGAAAGCGCTACACTGTGGATGAAGTTTACTATAGTTATGGCAGTGGAAAGACCAATGTTCGCCAGCACCGCCAGCATAACGACGGTTCACACACATGGGCTAAACATAGTTATAGCGACTGCGTTTACGACATGATGAGTATCTTTATGCGTGCACGTTCGTTCGATCCTGCCAATTGGAAGAAGGGCAATGTGGTCAACTTTCCGATTGTCGACGGTGATGATCGCACGCCTGCACAACTTCGTTTCGATGGCAGAGCAACCGTAAAGGCGGATAACGGACAAAAGTATCAGTGCTTACGATTGGCTTATCTCGAACTTACAGACGGCAAATACAAGCGCTTGGTCGACTTTTATGTAACCGATGATGCCAATCATGTGCCCGTGCGTCTTGACATGTTTCTGCGCTTCGGCTCTGCAAAGGCTTTCCTTACCGGTGCTAAAGGGCTTAGAAATTGATGCAAGCGCGTTTTTGGGATGAATTGTATCATAGGCCTGAAAGATTGAAAAAACGCACTGAAACGAAAGGAAATACGTTATGATTCATCGTTTACCATGACTTGAAGGCCTGCAATAAGCGATATAGGAAGACCGAGTGCATCGGTCTTCTTTTTGTTTCCTGTCTGGTGTAGTCAATCAACTGATTACGCTGTTTCGCGATAAGCTAAAATGGGGTTCCATGACATAGCGTTGTAACTTGTATTGAATTACCTCGTAACTTGAGTCGAATTACAGCCTAACTTGCGTC